>DASYSN010000021.1:0-58330 GCA_036003305.1 Thermoanaerobaculia bacterium | reverse complement strand
ACGCGAGCAGGAACGTGAAATTCACGAGGAACAACGTGAAATTCACGAGGAACAACGTGAAATTCACGTTCCTCCTCGTGAAATCCACCTTCGGATCAGTCGGGACGTAGAATCGCGCCATGCGAACGGTCGCTTTTCTCTCGCTCTTGGTCGCCCTGACCGCCTCGGCGGACGACACGCTCGCGCACCGTGTCGCAGCTCGCGCCGGGCACCCCGAGGCGCGCGTCGTGACGCTGCAGCAGGAACTGAAGCTCACCGCGAAGCCGCTCAACGAGACCATCGTCTGGTGCGACACCCTCTTCGGACAGCTCGCATGCAGCGTGGAGGTCGGCGCGAACGGGGAGTGGACGAGCCAGGAGTTTCTGCCGCAACTGAACGGCGTCGAGGGCGCACCCGTCGGCGCCCGCTGGTGGCTCCCTCAGGCGCGGACGCTGAACGCGATCCATCAGGGGACCGACATCGTTCCGCCTCGCCGCACCCGCGGTGTCGAGCCGAAGTACACGCCTGAGGCGCGGAAGGCGCGCGTCTTCGGCATCGTCATCGTCGAAGTGATCATCGATACGACCGGACGCGTCGTCGCCGCGCGGATTCTGAAGGCGTTGCCGTTCGGTTTGTCGCAAGCCGCGATCGATTGTGTGAAGCAGTGGCGCTTCACCCCGGCGATGCGGCACGGCCGGGCGATCCCCGTCTTCTACAACCTGACCGTGAACTTTCGTCTAGACTCCGCCGCGAATGGCGGGAAAGAGTGACTCCGGCGAGAAGCTGATCGCCTCGAACAAGAAGGCGTTCCACGACTACCACGTCCTCGACAAGTTCGAGGCGGGGATGGAGCTGACGGGTACCGAGGTCAAGTCGCTGCGCGACCGTGGGGCGACGCTCAAGGACAGCTACGTCATCTTCAAGGCCGGCGAGGCGTTCCTCTTCGGCGCCCACATCTCGCCGTACACCCACGGAAACCGCGAGAACCACGATCCCGAGCGCACCCGCCGCCTGCTCCTGCACCGCCGCGAGATCGAGAAGCTCGAATCGCAGGTGGTCGAAAAAGGGCTCACGATCGTCCCGCTCCGGCTCTACTTCAAAGGCGGCCGCGTGAAAGCCGAGATCGCGGTCGTCCGCGGCAAGAAGCTGTACGACAAGCGCGAGACCGAGAAGAAGCGCGAAGCCGATCGGGAGACGGCGATGGCGATCAAGAGGGCGAGGGGATAGTCCTCGGTCCTCAGTCCTCGGTCCTCAGACCGGCATCCGAGGACCGAGGACTGAGGACCGAGGACTGTGTCGTTAACGCCACACTCCTGACGCTCACGCACCACACAATCCTACAAAAGCGGTAACTTGCCTGAAACACGTAACCTGCTCAGCGAGCGGATGTTACGTCTGATTCGACGGTCTCTGCCGTTCGTGGCACTTACCCTGCTCAAGCTGGCGGCGGAAACATGTACGTACAGCGCGCCACAGTCAAATCAAACGTCAGCATTGCCGGGATCGGGCTGCACTCCGGCATCTACACGACCGTCGAGCTCCAGCCGGCGCCCGCCGGGAGCGGCATCACATTCGTCCGCACCGATCTCGACGGCCTCCGCATCCCGGCGCTGCAGGCGTCGACGACCGCCCTCGACTACGCGACGACGGTCGGCAAGGACGACGTCTCGGTCGGAACGGTCGAACACCTCCTCGCGGCGATGGTCGCCTGCGGAGTCACCGACGTCGACATCCTGATCGACGGCGTCGAAGTTCCCATCATCGACGGCAGCGCGCTCCCATTCGTCCACCTCATCGATGCCGCCGGCATCCGCCCCCTCGGGTCGGACGTCCGCGTCCTGCGCCTCCGCGAGCCGATCGAGATCGTCGACGGCCCCAAGAGCATCCGCATCAATCCCGCCAATCGCCTCACCATCAAGTACAAAATCGACTTCGACCATCCGGTGATCGGACGGCAGTCCGTTCACTTCGACTTCCACCATGACAGCTTCCTGAAGAAGATCGCGCCGGCGCGCACGTTCGGCTTCATGAAGGACGTCGAGAGCCTGCGCGCCGCCGGCCTGGCGCGCGGCGGTTCGGTCGAGAACGCGATCGTGCTCGACGACCACGGCGTCATGAACGGCCCGCTCCGTTTCCGCGATGAGTTCGTGCGCCACAAGGTGCTCGATCTCATCGGCGACCTCGCCCTGATCGGCCGTCCGATCGTCGGCGAGATCGTCGCCAGCCGCGGAGGACACGCCCTCCACTCCCGCTTCGTCGAGAGGATTCTCGAGGTCGCCGAAGAGATGGAAGAGTCGTACGACGGCGCGACGACGTCGGAGCCGGCGGGAAGCTTCGCGTAAGCACTTGCGTTCGCGGGTGTGGTAAAAAAGCCACACACACGTGCGAACTCTTGTCCTCACATTGACTTTCGCGCTCTTCGCGAGCGCTGTCGCGGCTCAGGAACCGGACCCCGACATCCGCAATCTCTCCGCGATCGCGAACGGCGGGAAGGTGTCCGTCCGGTTCAACCTGATCAACGCGTTCGCGGATCACGACCTCCTCTCGGCCTTGCAGAGCGGCCTGCCGACGAGCTTCAGCTACATCGTTGAGATCTTCCACGACCGGCCGCGGTGGTGGGACGAGGGGATCTCCCGGACGCGCATCGAGGTGGTGGCGACGTTCAACTCGGTCACCCGCGAGTACCTCCTGAACTATCGCCGCGACCGAAAGCTGGTCAAGTCGGAAACGTTCAGCGACCTCGAGTCGCTGGAGCGCCGAATGACCGCGATCGAGGAGCCGAACCTCTTCCCGATTGGTGGCCGCCGCCCCTACAAGCTGAAAGTACGCGTGAAGGCCGACTTCGGCCGCGTCTTTCTCTTCTACATCTTCCCGTCGTCCAACTCGACGCGCTGGCGTGAAGTGCGCGTCGCCTCCGAAAGCAAGCCGTGAAAGCGCGCGAGCTCGTCTACCGCTACCGGAAGGACCCGCGGTTCATCGTGACGGTGCCGCTGCTGGTGCTGGCGGCGACGTCGCTCGTCTACTACGTCGTCCAGCGCGCGAAGGAGCTCTCGCCGGAGGCGCTGAGCAACCGGCTGCTGCTCTTCGTTCTCTGGAACATCAACGTCCTCCTGATCGTCGGCATTCTCTTTGTGCTGCTGCGCGGCATCGTGAAGCTGGTGCTCGACCAGCGGCGCGGCCTGATCGGCTCGCGGTTCCGGACGAAGCTGGTCGTGACGTACATCGCCACGTCGCTGCTGCCGATCATCATTCTCTTCGTCGTCGCGACCGATCTTCTGAATATCTCGATCGACCGCTGGTTCAACACGCCGGTGCGCAAGATCCTGCAGAACGGCGATGCGATCGCGCAGATGGCGCAGGACCAGACGGGCGCGATCGCCGCCGGCGCCGCGCGCGAGATCGCGTCGACGCCGGCCATCGCCGACGCGAACCGGATGGACGCGGTGATGCTGCACGTCCGCGAGTTCCACAACGTCGACGTCGTCGGCCTCTATCGCAGCGGCGTACTCGTGAAGTCGTTCGCCGATCCGCGCGCGCCGATCCAGGAGCTCGCCGAACCGCCCCAGCGCTTCTTCGACGAGGTGGCGGAGAAGGGGACGGCGATGAAAATCGATCTCGCACCGAGCGGGAAGTGGATCCGCTCCGCCGTGCGCGTCGGCAACAGTGCGGTGGTCGCGGTGGCCGCGGTGTTCGTGCCGAACACGATGAGCCGCCTGATCGACGAGTCGATCGTGGCGAACCAGGACTTTCAGCAGCTCGACTCGCAGCGGCAGACGCTGAAGGCCTCGCAAACGTCGCTCTTTCTGGCCGTCACGCTCGCCATTCTTTTCGGCACGCTTTGGACGTCGATATACGCATCGCGGCGGATCACGGTGCCGATCAAGGCGCTCGCCGAGGCGACGGATCGGCTCGCGGAAGGCGGCTATGGGCATCAGGTGGAAGTGGTCGCGACGGACGAGGTGGGGCGGCTCATCGACTCGTTCAATGACATGTCGGCGCAGCTCGCGGACCAGCGGACGGCGTTGACGAAGACGAACCAGCGGCTCGACAGCGAGCGCGCGTTCATGCTGACGGTGCTCGACAGCGTCGCCACCGGCATCCTCGCGTTCACCGACGAGCTGACGCTCCTCAGCATCAACCGCGCGGCTGTGGCGATGCTCGACCTCGACAACACGCCGGCGTCGCGCTCCGATCTCCGCGAGCTGCTCTCCGGCGATCTCGCGCCGCTGGCGAGCGCGATCGGCGAGATGACCTCCACGTCACGTACGACGTCGCGTACTTCGCGCCCGCGCGAGGTGACGCTCATCCGCGGCGGCGAGCTTCGCTATCTCGAGCTCTCCATCGCGCGCCTCGGCACGCTCGGCTGGGTCCTGGCCATCGAAGACTCGACGCAGCTCATGCAGGCGCAGAAGCTCGCGGCCTGGAACGAGGCCGCCCGCCGCATCGCCCACGAGATCAAGAATCCGCTGACGCCGATCCAGCTCTCCGCCGAGCGGATCGCGAAGAAGTACCCCAGCGAGCCGGCGATTGAAGACGGCTGCCGCACGATCGTGAACGAGGTCGGGCAGCTCAAGCGGATGGTCGACGAGTTCGCCCGCTTCGCCCGCATGCCTGCCGTTCATCTCGAGCATGCGCCGCTCGCCACGAACCTGCAGCAGGCGGCGAGCCTCTACAGCGGCGTGAAGGCGGGGGTGAGCGTCGCGGTCGACGCCGATCCGGAGATATCGCTGCTGATGGATCCGGAGCAGATCCGCCGCGCGGTCGGCAATCTGCTGAAGAACGCGGTCGAGGCGACCGACAGCGGCGAGATCCGCGTCTCCGCCCGCCGCAACGCGCAGCGCGTCGTCATCGAAGTCGCCGATCCCGGCCGCGGCGTCCCCGACCGCGACAAGGAGAAGCTCTTCCTCCCGTACTTTTCCACCAAAGGCCGCGGTACGGGCCTCGGCCTCGCCATCGTGCACCGCATCGTCCGCGATCACGACGGCCACATCACCGTTCACGACAATCAACCGAAAGGGACTCGGTTCCACATCGAGTTGCCCGCGTAAATGGCCAAGATCCTCATCGTCGACGACGAACAGTCCATCCGCACCACCCTCGCGCACATCCTCGAGGACGAAGGGCATCGCACCGTTCTCTGCGAGTCGGGGGAGGAGGCGATCGCGCAGTTCGCACGCGAGGAGTACGACCTCGCGATCCTCGACCTCTGGCTCCCCGGCATCGACGGGATGAGCGTGCTGGAACGGATGCGCAGCAATGCCGCGCCGCCGGTGATCGTCATCTCCGGCCACGGCAACGTCGACACCGCCGTCCGCGCCACGCGCCTCGGCGCGTATGACTTCCTCGAGAAGCCGCTCTCGCTCGAGCGCGTGCTGCTGACGGTCAATCACGCGCTCAACGACAGCAAGCTGCGCGAGCAGGTCCGCGACCTGCGGCAGCAGTTCACCCTCGAAGAGCTCCTCATCGGCGAAAGCGATCCGATGAAGAAGCTCGACCAGCAGATTCGCAGCGCCGCGGCCGCCGCGTCGCGCGTCATGATCACCGGCGAGAACGGGAGCGGAAAAGAGATCGTCGCGCGGACGCTGCACCGCCTCTCGCCGCGCGCCGACCAACAGTTCGTCGACGTCAACTGCGCCGCGATCCCGGAGGAGCTGATCGAGTCGGAGCTTTTCGGGCATCGGAAGGGCGCGTTCACCGGCGCCATCGACGACCGTAAAGGGAAGTTCGAGCTCGCCGACGGCGGCACGTTGTTCCTTGATGAAATCGGTGACATGAGCCTCAAGACGCAGGCGAAGGTGCTGCGCGTGCTGCAGGAGCAGACGTTCCAGCGCGTCGGCGGCCAGCAGACGATCAAGGTGGACGTCCGCGTGATCGCGGCGACGAACAAGGATCTCGAGCTGGAGATCGGTAGCGGCTCGTTCCGCAGCGATCTCTTTTACCGCCTCAACGTCATCCCGATCGAGGTGCCGCCGCTCCGCGTGCGCGGCGACGACATCGTCCTCCTCGCCGAGCACTTCCTCCGCCGCTTCGCCGCCGAGACCGGCGCCCCACGGAAGAAGCTCTCCAGCGGCGCCGCGTCAAAACTGCGCGGCTACTCCTGGCCCGGAAACGTCCGCGAGTTGCGCAACGTCATCGAACGCCTCGCGATCCTCCTCCCCGCCGAAACGATCGAAGCGGAGGACTTTCACCTCGGCGCGAGAACCGACGTGACCACCACCGCGATCGGTCCGCACCTGACGCTGAAGGAAGCGCGCGCCGAGTTCGAGAAGCAGTACATCCTGACCCGCCTCCGCGACTTTGCCGGCAACATCAGCCGCACCGCCGACGCCCTCGGCATGGAGCGCTCGAATCTCCATCGCAAGTTGCACGCGTACGGAATTCGCGTCGAACGGCCATAGCGCGACGCGAAGCCGCTCGATCACGGATTTGGCAGTCGTGTCGGAGGCGCGGACGTCACGTCCCAAGCCTCGTACCCCACGTCGGGCACCTCGGTCGCCGTGTCCCGGAACGCCGGCCCTCGTGTCCGGAGTCCCGGACCTCGTGTCCGGAACGTCGGACCTCGTGTCCGAAGCGTCCGACCTCGTGTCCGGAGCGTCGGACCTCGTGTCCGGAGCCTCAGACCCTCGTGTCCGGAACGTCGGACCTCGTGTCCGGAACGTCGGACCGCGTGTCCGGAGCCTCGGACCTCGTGTCCGGAACGTCGGACCGCATGTCCGGAGTGTCGGACGTCGTGTCCGGAGCCTCGGACATCGTGTCCGGAGCCTCGGACATCGTGTCCGCACCTCGGACATCATGTCCGCGCGTCGGACATCATGTCCGCGCGTCTGACCTCGTGTCCGCGCTCTCGGACACGCGGCGCGAGCCTCGGAATTAGAGTGCCCAACCCCCCGTTAACCGCCTTGACTATTGACTGCACGGGTGGGTTTCACTACCCTTCGCGAGCTTCGATCAAGCGGGCATAACTCAGTTGGTAGAGTGCAACCTTGCCAAGGTTGATGTCGCCGGTTCGAGTCCGGTTGCCCGCTCCAGCCTATCTCCGATTCCTGCAGTAGTTTAGAACTGTGATCGCGCGCATTTGCGCATCACACTTCGAGGCGGCGATGCGGGGAATTCTCTCGGCGGTCGACGCGAACGCGGGGTCGACTACCTTCGCGAGAGTCGACTACCAGCCCCGGCGCTCCTGACAGCTTCGGAGCTTCGCCCGGCCTGCGGCTTAGTCAAGGTGTCTCCAGTTTTCCTCTCGCTTGTCGACAGGGCCGATGACGGTTGAAAAACGACGATGTTGGCTTGGCGCGCGATGACTCACTTCTGAGTGTCTGGGTGAAGCGTAAGCACTTTGATGACACGTGCGCGATGAATCGAACGGGACGGTTTCTCGGTTGTAATCAATTCGTACGCGCCTACGGAGGCCGCGGCCGCTACGTGAAGCGCGTCCATCGCTTCGATGCCGTTTGTGGATGCTTCGCGAAGTGCGATCTCCGTCACGTCATCGAGGTCTGTCGCCCAATGGGTCACCGTGGAGAAGAACGCCTCGTAAAACGCCGCCTCAGCGACTCGCTTGTTGAAAGTAGCTTGCGGCAAGACCTCGAGTCGCAAAAACAAGCTCGAGGCAAACTCCCTGTCGGGATCATCGAGAATTTCCATGGCACGCGCAGCTTGTTTGGTTCCGCCGCGCGCCGCGGCAATCAGAACTCCAGCATCCACAAACGTCAGCTTCACGATCCTTCCCGCCACCCGCCCCGCCGAAGGGCCACTTCGCTCTCGATCTGGTCCCAACTCAGAGTAGCCATGCCGGATTTGTCGATCTCCGCCCGAAGCTCGCGCAAACGGCGTCCGAGCGGAGTCCTCGCATCGACAGCCGCTTGAATCGTCACGTGTACCTCGGCATTTTCCGGTAGATCCACCGGCTCTTTCAGCTTGAGGACGCCGTTCTCGTAGATCGCTTCCACATCGATCGTCATCGCATTTGCCTCAAAGTCCATCTTACGCTCAAGCGTTGCTTTCCAGCTTCGCCGCCGATGCGCCACTGATAGCCCCGCCCCGTGGCGAACTGCCGCTGTTTAATACGTGTGCCTCCCAGGCGTTTCGACGGATTTTCTGACGGTTGATGGTCTAGTGTTTCTGTAACTTACAAAGGGACGACCCCACGAATCATTCGAGTCCGTTTGCCCGCTCCAACCTCTCCTCCTATCGGCCTCTCAGAAAGTTCTTACCGAGTCGCGTGCAAATTCCATCCGGCGAACGGCGTCCGGGCCGGGCCGCGTGTGCGGGGGCGCTTTTCGAGCAGGCAGCTCCTCGTCCGGAAAGTCGGCTTTCCAGCGCGCGCGTTCCTCTTCCGAAGCGTAGTACGTCAGATAGGTACGGTTGTCCTCATCGCTACCGCTGCCGATCACATCAAAGTGGATGATCGTTTCATCGAGCAGAGCCAGGTGTGCGTCGAGGTTTTCGCGCGTGATCCAGTCGTATAGCTCACGATCGCTCAGGTGATCGCCGGACTCCACGACGATGCCGAGGAAGGCGAGCCGGTCGAGAAGCGTACAGACCTCGGAGGAGATCCGGTCGTCGGGAACGTCCGGCGGGGGAACGTATCCGCTTTCGGCGAGCCACTCTCGCACGGTCTTGTAGTCTGCCGTTTCGAAGCGCAGAACGTGTTCGAGAAATGACTCGGTCAGCTGCTCATCGCATCCGTCATCGTTCATGAATTCCGCGCCGCGGGATCGCAGGACTGCTTCGAGCTCTTCGATTCGTTGCCTTCTGCTCATGTTCACCTCGGGCCCGAGGATCCCTCGGAATCGGCGAGAGGGCAAACCTTCTACTCGGCGTAGAGCGCCAAGCAACGAACCACGCTCCGATGGTCGATCGCCTCCATGACAGAGGTAACGTCGGCGCCCGTTGCTCCTGGAAAGGAATCGGCCGGAGAGCTCGTGTCGGCGTCGATCACCGACGATCATTCCGCATTGTGGCGAGGGTCGTGGAGAACTTAACGTTCCCGCGCAGGCGAGCAAGTTTCTCGTAGGTACCGGCGGCCGCGAGAATCTCGAGACCACGCCGAACCGTTCCTGTCACACCTTCGCGAGCCTGCTTCTGCGCGCGCCTCAACAGGTTTCGTCGACTTCGACGGTGATCTTTCGAGCTTGGCCCATGCAGGTAACGATACGGGCATCCGTGCTGATACTCGACGATATTGACATGAGACGCCTACGCTTCGTTCGCGCGTGCCGATGCGATCACTGCCTCCAACGGCGACCCGGTCGTCAGCGTCATTAGGAGATTGACCGCGAACATCGTCACAGCCGCCATCTCGAAACCTGCGGACAGCGGCAGGGCGCGCCAGGCGATCGGCGCGATGTTTTCGTAGGCGAGGATCTGCGAGGCGACGCGGATGACGCAGCCGATGTTGAGCAGGATGATCGAGACGGCCATGAGGCGGGTGCTCCAGAGGTGGCGGACGTTGAAGAACGCCGGGAGGACGCGCGGGCCGATGGTGAAGACGGTCGCGGCGAAGAAGCCGACGGTGAGGGCATGGCGGGAGGCGCCCGCGTAGCCGTTCGGGATCGGATGGAGCGCGGCGACGATTGCGATGGCGGCGGCGACGATCGACCAGACGTAGGCGATCCGGATGAGCGATGGTGTCAGCGGATGGACGCCGCGGAGCTTCGGTTCTTTCTCGGACGGCTCGAAGTAGCGGATCGCGACGCCGAAGACGATCGACGCGATGAGAAGTACGAGGGCGCTCGCGAGCGGCCAGACGAACGACAGCACTACACCGATCAGGAGGAGCGTCAGCGCGGGGCGGACGAGCGGTTTGTGCGTTTTGCGAAGGCCGAGGAGTGGAGGCGTCCAGCGGGAGAGGAAGCCCCAGATGAACGGGACGACGAAGCCCCACGTGATCAGAGCGAGATAGCTTTGATTGAACGCGAGCGGAAAGACGGACGTTTTCACCCGGAAGGACTCGATCGCGTTCACCGCCACGGCGGCGACCATCATCCAGCCGGCGGCGGTGATCAGGACGACCGACTCGCGCCACGCGCCGTCCTGCTTGCGCGGGCGTGACAGGAATACCGAGCCCGCGAAGATGGCTGCGGCGGCCAGCTCGAGAACGCCGGCGAGCGGGAAGAGGATCTGCCAGCGAAATGGCCAGGTGCCGACGGCCCATCGCAGGAGCACGCCCGCAATCCAGAGAAAGTACGTCGTCCAGGCGGCGGTGAACGAGAAGCGGGTGAGGCGGAGGCGCGGGATTGCGTAGTAGCCGATGCCGAGGATGAACGTGCCGAGCCAACCGAAGATCTGCGCGTGGCCGTGCGCCTGGATCCATCCGGCGTCGGCGGCCCCGGAGGTATGCGCGCTGGAGATCTTCAGCAGGTTCAGGACGCCGACGAAGGTACCCGGCAGAAGCATGAATGCGATCCCCGTGACGATGTAGACCTTCAGCATCCGGGAGAGGTCGGGATCATGCGGTTGACTCAGCGAACGGTGGCAGCGCGGCATCAGTTCCTCCGTTGGAAATGGTAAAAAGAGGTTGCTCGACCGCCTATGACGGATCGCATGAGGCGGCGCGAAATGTGCTCGATGCCGCGCGTGCAGATGAAGTCGCTCGTCCTTGCCCTCTCGCTCATCGCTTCAGCCGTGCACGCGCAGGGAGTCCTGCCGCGGCCGGACCACATCGTGATCGTCATCGAGGAGAACAAGAGCTTCTCGGATGTGATCGGCTCGAAGCACGCGCCGTATTTGAACGCGCTCGCGCGCCGCGGCGCCGTGCTGACGAACTTCACGGCGGCGCACCACCCCAGTCAGCCGAACTACGTCGCGCTGTTTGCGGGATCGCCCCTCGGCGTCTGCGACGACAGTTGCGTCCAGACGCCGTTCACCGCGCCGAACCTCGGCGCGGCGCTGCTCGCGACGCCCGGCCGTTCGTTTGCCGGGTTCGCCGAGGACCTCCCGTCGAAACCGCTGTGCGACCTGAACGGATTCGCGAAGCGCCACTGCCCGTGGATGGACTTCTCGAATGTTCCGCCGTCGGCGACGCACAACCTCTCGAAGTTCCCGAAAGACTTTCGCAAGCTGCCGACGGTCAGCTTCGTCATCCCGAACGTCACGCACGACATGCACGACGGCAAGTCGATCGCGACCGAGGTGAGGACGGGCGACCGTTGGCTGGAGAGAAAACTCGGCGCGTACGCGAGGTGGGCGCAGTCGCACAACAGCCTGCTGATCATCACGTGGGATGAAGACAGCAACGAAAACTACAAGATCCAGTGTCCGATCACCATCCTGACGACCCCTCCGGCGAATCACATTCCGACGATCATCGCCGGCGATCACGTGCAACGCGGCAGCCGGTCGGCGACCGCGTACTCACATCACGACCTGCTGCGGACGATCCTCGACATGTACGGCATCACGCCGTTCTCGGGGGCGGCGGACGCGACCGACATCACAGGAATCTGGCGCTGAGCACCTCGTCGTGGTCGATGTGGAGCTGCACTTTGGTGGCGTCGTAGAAAACGCGGCTGCGGATGGGGCGCGTTTCGCGGACGACTTCGTCGTCGAGGTAGCGCTCGGCGGTTTGGAAGAACGTCTCGATGTCTGGCGCGCTCCAGTTCGCGGCCGCGCGCTGCCGTGCTTTTGAGTCCTCGATCGTGGCGGGGATCGGGGCGCCGGCGCAGATCTCGTCGATGACGTGGCTGCCGAGCATCCGATAGCTCTCGAACTGCGACTCGCTGAACCACTGGTCCGCCGTCGATTCGTGCGGAAATTCACCGTTCGCCGTCCCGTAGTTGTAGATGTCGCGCGGTTCGCTCTTGTAGAAGGTCGGCTTGATGTAGAGGAGGTGGCCGTCCTGCACGGCTTCGCCGCGATCGACGCAGGTGTAACGGATGCGGCCGATGGCGCAGTACTTTCCGCCTTTCTCCTGCGAACTGCGCGGATAAAGCTTCATCACCGGACCCATGTCGATCGGGATGCCGAGGTCGATGCGAATCTTGCGGATGGCGTTGCCGAGATCATCGAACTTGAAGTCCGGATCGCAGCCTGCATCGCTGACGATGATGAAGCGGCGGCGGCGCATGACCATCTCGTATAGGCCGAGGTTTTCGAAATGGCCCCCGTCCGAGAGGTAGACATACGGGAACGTGTCGTTGGTGTTGCCGGTCATCTCCGCGATGAGCGGCCGCAGCGCGATGCGTGGACTGTCCTGGGTGTAAGTGGCGAGGACGCCGCCGCCGTGCGGTCCGGGATTGCCGAGCCACCAGCCGAGCCGGACGTTGAACAACGTGAGAAGGAACGCGAGCGGAGCCGAGGAGTTGTAGCCCATGTTGGGACTCGCGGCGGCACCGGAGATCGTCATCGCGGTCCCGAGCGAAATGCCGGCCGTTCCGCCGTAGTCGCCGACCGGGCGGTATCCCAGCGCAGCGCTTCCGGCGTGCAGCGGCGAGAACGTGAATGACTCCGCTTTCCGCTCCTGCCACGCCAGATTCGTTGCGGCGACGAGGTTGAGGGCGGCGTTGACGACCTGCAGCGGACGCGATCCGTCCTGCGGTCCGACGGCTCGCGAAGCCAACGCGTGTCGGAGGAACGTTCGATTCGCGCCGACTTGCGCATAGCTCGGCGGCTGGTCGAGCGGCTTCATGTCGATCAGCGAGATCGTCGTCATCAGGTAGTTCAATTCGCTGACCGTCGCCTCGACCGCGCTTCGTACCAGCGAGTCGGTGATGTGCAGTCTGTCAGGCAGAGTGGGATCATGAAACTTCGCCACGAGCAGTTTGCCGTGCTCGGTACCGAGCGCCTCGCGCAACGCCTCGGCGCTCACGATGTCGGCGGCGGAGAGGAGCGGAGCGTCGAATGGATAGATCTGCGCCGGATACTCCGCCTCGAGAATGCGGCGATTGCGGCGCAGCCTGTCGGCGTCGAGCTCGTGGCCTGCCAGCGCGTCGGCAAAGATCCGCCACGCACTCTTGCGCGGGCGCGACGCGAGCTGTTGCGGGACGGTCAGTCGCGTGAGGTCCTCATCCTTGAGGATGCAGTTGAGCACCTGGAAGACCGCCGCGACGAGGGCCTCGCGACTCAGGTCCTTGCTCAGCACGTCGTAGCCAAGCGTTCGTTCCATCGCGCGCGCCAGTGCGCGGTCCATCGCAGGCGTGCCGTCGGCCTTCTTCTCGCGTGGATTGCGGAGGGCTTCCACGAACGAATCGAAATCCTTGAAGCTGGACGCCCAGAGCAGCTCGGGGCGAAGGCTGTCGCACGAGAGGTTGTCGTTCGGATCGAAGCCGGTGAACGGGTTGGGATCGCGCGTGGTTCGGGAAGCGCCGAGGTATGCGCGGATCAACCGGTTGCGATACATCGCGTGCATCGAGAATTTGTTGACGTTGATGACGTAGGAAGCGGCGCTCGCGATCAGCACCGGGATGACGAGGAGCGCGTACGCCCACAGCACGTTCGTCGAGTAGATGACGTTGAGGTGATTGAAGAACAGGATCGTGGTTTTGGTCCATTCGTTGGTCAACGGAACGAACGAGGCGTAGCCGGATTGGCAGCTTGCGATGATCCAGTCCGTGAGGAGCGACACGCCCGCGCAGATCAGGACGATGACGCAGGGCGCGATCAGGCGCGC
Organism: Thermoanaerobaculia bacterium; assembly: GCA_036003305.1. Classification (GTDB taxonomy): domain Bacteria; phylum Acidobacteriota; class Thermoanaerobaculia; order Gp7-AA8; family Gp7-AA8; genus DASXHZ01. The sequence goes on along the minus strand of DASYSN010000021.1, from coordinate 44,742 downwards.
CACGTAGTCGGTCCCGGTGGTCTTTTCGTGTTTCGCCGACGTCTTGCTGCTGCGGCCGAGTGCGACCGCCGCGATTCCCGAAACTCCGCCGACCGCGGCGACGATCTTCGGCGCGGCAAGGATCAGCATCGGTCCGAAGACGACGATCCCGAAGACCACCGTCCACGCGCAGATCATGAAGAGGACCCACCCGCTGCTGCGCGCCCACCACTCGCGGTCGTAGTCTTCGTTGACGAGGCTCGAAACGCCGACGAAAACGGCCGCCGAGACGTAGAAGCTCGCCATGAACATCGGCACGGCGAGGCAGAGATAGAGCGCCGCTTTCACGAAGCCGGCGTCGTTGCCGCCGGCGGCGGAGACGATGGACGTCGCGTTCGGCGCGGCGAACACTCCGAGAGCCAGCGCTTCGGTGAGCGCCAGGGATAAGCTGCCGGCAACCAATGAGGCGACGAGCTCTCCCACGATCTTTCGGAGCGTCGGATGCGAGCTGCGGATCTTCTGCACCACGCTCTCGCGGCGCTCCGCGGCATCGGCCCGGACGTACTTGATCGAATGAATCGCCCAGACGACGAGTGGTCCGCCGAGCATGACCCAGACGAATTGCTTCGGGAGCGTTTTCCAGGTTGCTTCCGGTTGTCCCGACGCCCAGGTGACCCACGCGGCCGTCAGAAGCACCGCGCCGAACGTGACGGGCAGGACGAATCGAGTCCGGAAACTCGCGTCGGAGCCTCCGCGCCCGCGCTCGCGATAGCGGTTGTCGGTTGGCCGCATCCAGCCGAGGTACAGGAGACCGTACGCCAGGAACGCAAGACCACCCCATAGGATGATGGCGTCCTCGCGCGACGTCGTCGGCTGGAAGTAGATGGCCGCGACGACGCGCGGCAATGCCAGCGCCGCGACGAGCAGCGGCAGAAGGATCGTCCAGTTGAGGAGGAGATTTCGGACGTAGGTCGCGATGAGCGTCCACGTGTCGCCCGACATCAGGCCGAGACGCGGCGTGAGGTAGTTGCTGTACTCGCGGAGATGGCGCACCGGCGCCGGATCGGGCTGGAGTGGATGATCCGGAATACTCGCCATCTCGTCCGATACTCCTCGGACGCTCTCCGGATGGCGCCGGATCCACGACGAGAGCCAGCTTCCGATGTACCCGCCGCCGGACACGGTCGAAACGAAGTCGACCTTTCCGAGGACGTTGCGGCGCGAGAGTCCTTGGAGGAGGCCGAGTCCGAACGTGGCGCTCCGAATCCCGCCGCCCGAGAAGCACAACGCGCTGGTTTGCGCCTCGAGATGGACGACCTCGTAGTACTTGCTGAGGCGCGCCTCACTCCCGCTCACGACGTAGTCGCCGAACAGGTCATCGAGCGCTTTCCGATTGAGGTATTCGATGTCCGACGGCATGAGGCTCTGACCGCGGGCGTTGTCGAGGAGCCGCCGGGTGGTCGCCGAGATTCTGCCGTCGAATCTCTTCCAGTCCTGGATGTCGGTCACGAGACGTTCGTTGAGCGCGTTCGCGAACGTCTCGCGCACATCGTCGGGCTCGAGCTTCAGCGTTTCGAGCGCGGTGGGATACTCCATCGCCTCGGCGAAGGCGACGGCGAGTCCGCGCGCGTCGCGAATCTGGTCGCGGTCGTAGCGCCAGCCGAAGTTCTGCGCTCTTCGCAGCCACCCCTTCAGGATGCAGTCGAGGATTCGCCGATTCGCTTCCGCACTGGTGGCGGCGCGTTTCGCCGCTTCCGCCGTCTCGTCGCCGACGGCGTGCTTGTCGGGGTCGAGCCTCTCGTCGCCGTCGACGACCTTGCTCAGATCCTTTGCGACACCAGCGCGATCGGAGCGGAGCAGCTTTTCGTCCGTAGTGGCGAGCCGTTCCCACGCGATCGCCGGAAACGCCTTCCTGCAGATCTCCGCGATGTGGACCGGGTCGATGATGTCGGCCGCGGTGACGAGCCAGTTCCGTCCGTACAGCGACAGATGTTCTTCTTCGAGAACTTCACACAGCTCGAGCGGACGTTCCATGGGGATCTCCTCGGAGAATTCTTTATGTCGTCTATTGTAGGAGTGACTGACGCCGGAAAGTTCCTACCCTCGCCACTTCCACGGCTGAGAGCGGTCGGCGACCGGCTGGAAGGCGTTCGGGAAGTGCTCGACGACGAACCGGCGGCCGGTCCAGAAGAGGGAGAGGATGTCGTAGCGGATCTGAAAGTCCGGGAACTGCACCAGATAGCGGTCGGCGAGGCGGATGAGCTGCTCGCGTTTGGAGCGGTCGACCGACTCGTGGCCTGCCCCGCCCGCGAGGCTCTGACGCGCTTTCACTTCACAGATCACGAGCGTTTTTCCGCGCCGCGCGACCAGGTCGATCTCGCCGGTTCGCGAGCGCACGTTGCGGTCGACGATGCGATAGCCGCGAAGGCGGTAAAACCAGGCGGCGCGTTCCTCGCCGCGCCGGCCAAGCTCGCGCGGGTCGACGCGCTTCGTCTTATCGACGATGGAAGTGCCTTTCGATGTCGATGTGCTTGATGTCGACGACGATCGGCCGTCCGTGCGGGCAGGCGAACGGATTCGACGATCCGAGGAGCTCCGTGACGACGCGCGCCATCTCTTCGCCCGAGAGCGGCCGGTGCACTTTGATGGCGGCCTGACAGGCGAGCGAGGCGCAGACTTTCTCGCGAACGCGGGTGACGTGCGACGATTTCTCCTCGAGCGAGGCGTCGATCAGCTTCTGCAGAAAGCCGTCGACGTCCTTCTGCACCAGTTCCGGCGGCACCGCGGAGATGGCGAACGCGTTTCCGGAGAAGCGCTCGATCTCGAAGCCGACGCCGCGCAACTCGTCGAGGTGCGATTCGAGGACCGCGCTCTCTGCGGCGCCGCGCTCGTACAGGATCGGCGCGAGGAGATGCTGCGTCGCTGGCGCGTGCGCTTCGATCCGCGACAGATAGCGGTCGTAGAGTACGCGCTCGTGCGCGACGTGCTGGTCGACGAGCCGCAATCCTCCAGGAGTGTCGAGCAGGATGTAGCTGAGGCGGTACTGGCCGATGATGCGGCCCTGCAGGTCGCCGAGCTGCGGCTCGGCCTCGACGATGGTCGCGGTCTGCTGCACCGGCGGCTGCACGACGGGACGTTGTTGGAAGAGGGGCGTGAAGTCGACACGCGGTTCTTGTGTGGCGCCGGCAATTCTGCCGGCGAAGGGTTCCTGATAGGAGAGTGCCGGCAGGATTTCCGGCGCCACGCTTTGTGGCTGCAGCAGGCCGCCGCCTTCTTCCGCGCCGCCGAGAGCTTCTCGGATCCCGTGCTCGACGGCGACGTGCACCTGCGACGACTCGCGGAAGCGCACTTCCGTCTTCGCGGGATGCACGTTCACGTCGACCATCTCGGGCTCGATCTCGACGAAGAGGACGACCGCCGGATGGCCCTCGAAGTCGAACGCGTCGGTGGCGCGCGAGACGGCATGCGTCAGGACGCGATCCTTCACGAGGCGTCCGTTGACGAAGAAGAACTGATTCCGGCGCGAGCCGAACCGCAGCCCGCGCGTCACGAAACCGCCCGCCCGCGCCGAGCCGATCTCCTTGCCGAATTCCTCGAGATGCTCCTCCGCCGCGGCGCCGAGGACCTGCACGACGCGCTCGCGCGTGGAGCGCGCCGCCGCGAGGTCGAGGACGACGCGGCCGTTGTGCTCCAGCCGGAAAGCGTGCGACGGAAGCGAGAGAGCGTACGACGAGACGACCGTCACGATGGCACGGAACTCCGCGTCGGCGCTGCGGAGGAACTTTCGCCGGGCGGGAACGTTCTCGAACAGCTCGCGAACGCTGATCGTCGTCCCGCGGTCGCGCGCGGCGGGGCGGGTGGTCCGCTCGCCGGTCATCGGGTCGATCGTGAGCTCGATCGCGTGCTCGCTCGCGCCGTCGAAGGTCGTCAGCGTGAAGCGGGAGACGCTCGCGATCGAGGGGAGCGCCTCGCCGCGGAATCCGAGGGTGCGGACGCGCGTCAGGTCGTCGAAGTCGCGGATTTTCGACGTTGCGTGGCGCTCGATGGCGAGGCCGGCATCCTCGGCGGACATGCCGCTGCCGTCGTCGCGGACTTCAATCAATTTCTTGCCGCCGGCTTCGAGGATGACGTCGATCGTTCGGGCGCCGGCGTCGATCGCGTTCTCGACCAGCTCCTTCACGACGGACGCGGGACGTTCGACGACCTCGCCCGCCGCAATCTGATTGATCAGCTCGGAGGCGAGGACACGGACGGCGGGCATCAACCCATTTTACCGGCTGCTGGCCGGCTCTTTGCTGCGTTCGCCTGGCGTGGCGCGACGTGTCGGAGCGATCTTCGGAATGGCCCTCGTGGTCGCGCTCGCCCTCCTGCTCGTGTGGCAGGTGCATCTCCACCACGCGGAGAGCCCCAACGCCCGCGATCTAACCACCGTATCACTGACCGCAGGCGAAAAAATTACGCCGGGACTGGGCTAAATCATTGAGTTTCGGATATTCCAAGTGCTGGCACGCGCGATGCTCTATACAAGTACGTGGGTGCAAATAAAATGAGACACGAGAAGATCCGAACTCAACTGATCGCCGCAATCTTCGCGGCGGTCCTAATCGCTCCGGCGGCCTGGGCTGTTCAGCCGGACACGAAAGACGTCACCTCGCTATTCGCTAACAGCGGCGTCGTGGTCGCGGGTCTTCGGGCGATCGACGTCGGCGGAATCCTGGTTCTCCGCGGCAACACGATCGATCCGGCGCAGGCCCAGGCAGTCGCCGCCTATGCAAAGACGCTCGGCTATGCCCGCGTCGCGAACCTCGTTCGCATCGACAAGGCCGTCGATGACGCGGCGATCGAACGGAACATCGAACGTCAGCTCGCGTTCTCGCGCGGACTCGACGGCTGCAACATCAAAATCAATTCACAGGATGGCGCCGTCCACATGACCGGGACGGTGCAGCACGAACTGCAAAAGGACTTCGCGCTGGAAGTAGTCCGGAATGTCGACGGCGTGAGGTCGGTCCAGTCGGACCTGCAGCGTTTCTGAGTCGTCACTCTCCTACACACATTCATCGGGGCACGGAGCGCAGACAGCAATGTCTGCGCTCCATTTTTTTGGACTACCGGCTCGTACGGATGTAGAACCGGAACGTCCCGCCTTTCAGTCCGTCCGGCGCGTGCACCGTGTGCGCGTAGAGAACGTTCAGGATGACGTCGTACTCGCGGACGGTGACGGCTGACTCGAAGCCGAGGCCGGCGTCGACGACGGTGTTGTTCGCCTTGCCGACCGAGCGATAGTCGAAGCCGACGCTGCCGGCACCGGCGTACGCGACCCCGTACACGGTGTTCCAGTGCGCGCCAAAAGTGTTGAAGTCGCGGTTCCGGAAGATCGGGACGAAGTACTCGTTCGTTTCGTGGACCTCGTGGGTCCCCTCGGTATTGACGTCGTCCTTGATCGATTGGAGCGCTTCTCGTCCTCCCAGCCCGAACAGCTCATATTGCGGCACGGTGAAGAAAGCGTAGGCCGGAACGGGATCGATGACGCCGTCGCCGTCCAGATCGGTCGGGACGGGCGGCGGACTCACGCGGCCTTTCGTCGGGAAGAAGCCAAGGTGCAGGCGTGAAACGAAGAACGTCGTGGCGGTGGGATCGAAGCGCTTCAGCGCTTCCGCTTCGACCTTCGTGTAGCGATAGTCGCCGGTGCCGACGCGCGCGGACTCCGTGACCGCGGCGGCGAAGCTGAACTTCTGCGGTCCGAGGTCGCGGAAGGCGGTGAGGACCGGGACGATGCGGCCGCGCGATTCGCCGACGATCGAGTTCATCCGCTCGTCGAACTGCGTGCCGAACTGATAGCCGACCTTCGTGTAAATGTTGTTCTTCCGGTTGTCGGGATTCTCGACGTTGCCGAACGTGAGCCGGTCGTCCTGGACGAGCCAGTAGTAGCGGTTGTCGTAGTCGCGCGGGAGCTCGAAGAGCAGCAAGCCGCCGCGGACGCGCTCGAAGTCGCCCGAGGTGCGGCGGAAATCGATCTGGTCGAAGATGCCGAGACGGTAGGTGAAATTCGTCGCGTAGTACTTGTAACGAAGGAACGTCGAGATCGCGCCGTTCACGAACCGGTAGTCGATCTGCGATTCGAACAGGACGTTCTTGATCAACTTGCGGAGCCGGATGCTCGCCTGTCCTTCGGGAAGGTAGACGTTGACCGCAGGCAGAGAGTCGCGCCGATCGTAGGCGCCGCTCGCCGCGCGCGACAGCGTCGCCGGCTCGGTCGTTGGCGGAGGCGCAGGCACCGGTGCGGGTGCGGGCGGCGGCGGTTCGACCACCGGCTGCGGCGCCGGAACCGGCGTTTGCTCGGGAGGCGGAGGTGCCGGTGGCGGCACCGGCTCCGGTTGCGGGGCCGGGACGACTTGTGGCTGTGGTACGGGTTGTGTTTGCGTCTGCGGAAACGCCTGAGCAGACACGATTACAGCGGCGGAGAGAGCGAGAGCGAGACGAAATCGCATGCGGTTGGTCCGTCCTGTCGTGTGTGATGCTTACCGCAGATGGCCTGCTCAGCTATGGTAAGCTTTTGGCCCTGAAGTGTTTAGGGAAACGTTTGTCGACCTGTTCTGGCACATGATTTGTAACGCGCGGCCATTATAGTTTTGCGGATGATGACCGTGTGATTTTCAGGAGGTGTGATTTGTTGCGTCTCAGGCATCGACTCTTATTCCCCATTCTCTTGTTGTGCTTTGCAGTACCGGTGGCGTTCGCGCAGACCGGAACGACGATGACCACGTCGACGACGATGGACATCTCTCACGATGACCAGTTGCATCTGGTCGCGCCGTCGAGCAGCGGTCAAACGGGCCTGTTTGAGACGGTCACCGCCGACACGCTGCACCGCGGCGACATGTCGTTCGGCATTTATTACCAGGGTTACCGCCTCGAAGCGGCAGAAGCTCCCGATTCGCTGCAGATCATCGGCGCCCGCTCGCGCGACGTCATGAGCTACAGCCTCACGCGGCTCTCCGCGTCGCTCGGCTACGGCGTGACCGACCGCTGGGAAGTGTCGGTGATGGCGCCGTGGGACCGCATCAAGAACAACGGCGGCGACCGCGTCGGCTTCGTGAACGGCTATCTCTATCGCGGCCGGTTCAGCGACAGCGGCATGGGCGATGTCCGCCTCGCCACGAAGTTCGGTCTGACCGACCCGATGGCGTCGTCCCGCTTCGCGCTCTCGCTGTTCGCCGATCTCCCGACCGGCGACAAGAACAGCGGCATCACCACCGGCAGCGCGAATTTCGGCGGCGGTCTCCATTGGACCTCCGGCCAGTTCACCTTGGCCGGGACGTACACGATCGTCGGCGACCGCAGCGCCAGCAACAGCAACTTCAACGGCGCGAAGATCTCGAATTCGAACGTCGCCGGCATCGACGTCGGTTGGAACCATCCGCTCGGCTGGTGGCGCACCACCAACTGGATCACCGAGGCGAATGGCCGCTTCTATAACGGCGGCGATTTCACGCCGAAGTCGCCTGTTTTCCTCGTGACCGGTATTCGTCACTGGTTCGGAAGCAGCGGCTGGGCCATCAACCTCGGCGCCCGCTGGAACGCGGCGAAGTTCAGCCACGACAGCAGCGAGTGCAAGGTCACCGAGCTTTCCGACTGCGGTCTCGCCGGTCTCGCCGGCCTCACGTTCGCGCCGATGCACATCGCGGCGCCTCCGCCTCCGCCTCCTCCTCCTGTCGTCGTTCCTCCGCCTCCGCCTCCTCCTCCGGTCGCGGCTCCTGTGCCGCCGCCTGAGCCGCCGCCGGTTGCTCCGCCGCACCAGCCGACCGAGCTGCGTACCGATGAGATTCACTTCGAGTCCGGCTCCGCGCGTCTGACGAACATCGCGAAGGCGATCCTCGACGACGTGGCGCTCCGTATGAAGAACGAGCCGACGTCGACCGCGATCGTCATCGGGTACACCGACGACAAGGAGAACACCGGTCCGAACCAGGATCTCGATCGCCGCCGCGCTGAAGCGGTCCGCGACTACCTCGTCAGCCGCCACGGCATCGATCCGTCGCGCATCACCGTCGAAGGCCGCGACGCTCGTGAACCGGTCGGCGACAACAACACTGCGGAAGGACGTCTGCGGAATCGCCGCGTCGTGATCCGCCTGATCATTCCGTAGTCTTCATTCGAGTCGATGTGGGAAAGCCCCGCGCAGTTTGCGGGGCTTTTCTTTTGCACCGAGGCCTCATCCATATGAAGTTTCCCGTCATCGCAGTCGTATTGCTCGCGGCATGCGCCTCGGCGCCGCCCGCGCCGCGGCAAACGCCGCAGCCGCAACCGCAGCCACAGAGCGTGGCGCACTCGCCGAACGCGCTGACGCCGGTGAGCAACGCGAAAACGATCGCGGAGCCGCGGATTCGTGTCGGGATGCTGACCGACCAGGCGAGCGTGAAGTTTCCTCGGATCGATGGCGGCTATTTCCTCGTTGCCGATGAAGGAGCATCGACGCTTCGGCGCGGCTTCACGGCCGACGCGCCGATGCGGACGCCGCTCGCGATGCATTACGCGGTGCAGGTGATCGCGTACTCCGACAAGCCGACCGCGGATGCCTTCGCGGCAAAGCTCCGGACCGACACCGGCCAGCGCGTCGACGAGATCTTCGACCCTTCCGCCGCGAACGGCGGGGTGTACCGTATCTTCGCCGGCGAGTTTCCGGAAGAAGCGGGGGCCATCGCACTGCGCGATCAACTCGTGCAGCGCGGTTACCCGAAGGACATGCTCATCGTCCATCGGCCGTCGGATCAGCAGTTCGAGAAGAAGATCGAGATCACGGACGACGAAGGCGATCACTACACGCTCACGACGGCGTCGCTCCTCGTCATGCCGCAGACGGCGAACACGGTCGCCATCGGCGAGAAGCAGTACCGCACCGCCGCACGACTCTTCATCAATCTGCGCGGGCAGTTCAACGTCATCAATGAGCTGAGCATGGAGGACTACCTGCGCGGCGTCGTTCCCGCGGAGATGGGACCGAAGGTTTACGACGAGGTGGAGGCGCTGAAGGCGCAGGCGGTCGCTGCGCGCACGTACGCTTTCCGCAACCTCGGCCAGTTCCGTGCCGAAGGCTTCGACATCTGTCCCGGTCCCGCGTGTCAGGCGTACCTCGGCTACTCGGGCGAGGACGCGCTTTCGACGCAGGCGGTGGAGCAGACGTCGGGCCTCGTGATGACGTACGGAGGACGACCGGTCGACGCGCTCTACACCGCCACCTGCGGCGGCGAGACGAGCGACGTGCAGACGATGTTTCCGAATCGGAACGAGCCGTATCTGAAGCGCGTGCGCTGCGTGGAGCTCGACATGCTCTCGCTCGCCGGCCGCGCCGACAGCTCGATCCTGACCGAGATGCAGGTGAACGCGCGCGTGTTCGCGGCGCTCGCGGGCGTGTCGGAGAGCGGGTCGTGGAGCGCGCGGGACGTCGCGGGCGCCGTCTCGGCCGTGTTGCCGGTCAACGTCGCGCCGCCCGCGTCATCGCGGCGCGGCGATGTTCTTCGTTACCTCGCGAATGCGATGAATGCGGCGCCGTATGCGAGCACGCTGACGCTCCCCGAGGACCGCAAATACTTCTTCCCGCAGAGCGGCGCGAGCGATGATCCGGCGCACCTCGCCGCGGCTTTCCTCGTGAAGTACGGCTTCTGGCCGGCGCAGGAGATCGACAAGATCGACCTCAATGCCGCGATGCCGCGCGACGAGCTGTTCGCGGTCCTGAACGCCTGGTTGCGCAAGCACGATCAGCTCAGCGACGTCACCGGGAAGATCGCCGCACTCGACGGACGGCGGCTCACGCTCAAGGCCGAAGGGAAGCTCACCGCGTACACGCTCCCGCCGAGCATTCCGATTTTCCGGCGCCTTGGCGATCGTTACGAGGAGTACGCGAACGTCCCGGTGATGATCGGCGACCGCGCCGTGATCCAGATGAACGCGAAGCGCGTTCCGGTGGCCGCGATCGTCGTCGCGAATTACGACGGCGCTTCGTTCGATCGGACTTCCAGCTTTGCGGACTGGACGCGGAGCTACCGCGCCGACGAGCTGGCGGCGTCGATCAACAAGCGCTTTCCGATCCAGCAGCTCGTCGACCTCCGGCCGCTCACGATCGACGCCTCTCAACGCATCGCCGAGCTGGAGTACACGGCGGAAGGCGGCCGGAAGTTCACCGCGAAAGGACTGCCGATCCGCTGGTCGCTCAACGTGCCGGACAACCTTTTCGTCATCGAGAAGACGAAGGACCCCGACGGCATGGATCGCTACACGTTCTACGGCAAAGGGTGGGGCCACGGCGTCGGCATGTGCCAGGTCGGCGCGTACGGGATGGCGTTCCGCGGCTGGAAGTACGACCAGATCCTGAAGCACTACTACACCGGGATCGACATCGTTCCGATGTCCAGCGTCCCGCCGACACCCGCGCCGCCGACACCGCCGGCGTCGACGCCACCTCCGCCGCAGCCGTAGCGTGTCCCCTCGTGTGGCGCGGGCTTTCTAGCCCGCGCTCCGGTGCACGGGGACGCAGGCTAGAAAGCCTGCGCCACACGAGGCCTATGGCTCGGATCCAAAGACCAGCGTCGCGAGCGCGACGAGCATCCGCCGGTCGGCGGCGTCGCTGGTGACCTCGAGGACGTTGACGTCGCCGTGAGCGTCGGGGCGCCGGATGATCCGCGCGACTTCGTACGGCGTGTAAACCACCACATTCGCCTCATACCGGCGGCTGAACTTCCCGAACATTTTCCGCAGGAGCGCGCGCGAGAGCGACTCCTCGATCGCGAAGCCGCCATCGTCGATGCTCCAGCGATTGCGCCCCAGCCGCGAGAAGATCGACTTGCGCAGGACGCAGACCGGAGTTCCCTCGGGAGTCACGACCGCGAACGTCACGGTCGGAAAACTGCTGCGCGACTTCTGCGCGATCGTGAGAGCAGGGGAGGAATCCCTGCAGGAGTTATTGAACAGCGTGACGTTGATCGGCGGCACCAGCGCAACGATCACGAGAGCGAAAAAGGCGCTGAGCACCAGCGCAGCGAACGCCGTCACGGTGTTGTGCTCCGCCAGCAGAAAGAGCGTTGCCGCGACACCCGCCACGATCACGATCGAGGCGACCAGCGCTGCGATGATTCCGATCACCGAGGCAAAGCTCCGGTAGGTGAAGAGGACGTTCCCTTCGTCATCGCGGATTCGCACCGTCTCACCGGCCGGCATGCCGGTGCTGAATCGAAAGCGCGACTTGAAGAAGCCAGTTTTTTCAGGTTGCGGCGGCGATGGCGGGAGCGGTGGGCCGCTCGGCTCGGGCGCCTCGAAAGGCTCCGTCGGCCCTTCGTCCTCTTCAACTAGTTTTTTTTTAGGTCGTCGACGCTGAGCTGCTCGTGCGGCAGCGTGTCCATGTTCAAACCGTTGTTCAAGCCGCTCATCCGCTCATGCGTCGTGGTCGGAACGAAGTCGCTCAGATCCTCGGTCGGCGGCGACGGCATCGGCTGCTCAAACGGCTCGACGGCTTTGAGCGGCTCCGCGCCCTCTTCCGTCGGCAGCTCCTCGGAGAAGCGCCCGTAACTGTTGCCGAGACGCAGTTTCGCTCCGTGCGTGAGCGGCGCCACACGGATGCGCTTGCCGTTCACGAACGTGCCGTTCGCGCTCGCCAGGTCGTGCAGGACGAAGAAGCCTCGCTCGAAGACAATCTCGGCGTGATGCCGCGACACCTTCGGGTCGCGCAGGATGATGTCGTTGCCAGGATCGCGGCCGACCGTGAACGGACGGTGCGTCTGCAATCGATAGCTTTTCTCTGCGCCGTCCAAGCCGACGAAGAAGAGTTTCGCCATGAGAACGGCTGATTCTAGCGTACTTGCCGGCCGGACGAGGCCGGCGTGCGCCGCTCGATCTCCGTCACCAGCTCGTCGATCGTCACCGGCTTCGTGAGCCACGACTGTACGCGCGGGTCGAGCGCCGCCGGCGCGGGCTCCCCGCTGATGACGATGATCGGGATCTTCCCGGCGCCGGCGCCGAGGTGGTCGAGCATCTGGCCGCCGTCCATGAGTGGCATGAGCCAGTCGAGGAGGATGACGTCCGGTTTCTCGGTCCGGATCCGCTCGACGGCGTCGGCTCCGTTGGACGCCAGCTTGACCTCGAAGCCGCGCTGATTCAGCCCGATAGCGAACAAACGTCGCACGTCGGAATCGTCTTCGACGATCAGGATTCTCGCTCGACCCATTCGTATGCCTCGGCAGTGCGAAATTCGTGCTCAGCCGAGCGCCGCCATGCTATCCTCCGCGCCGCCTTCGCAGCATGAACGTCAAGAAAAAACTCCTCGACGCCACGCGCATGGACCGCGCGATCCGGCGCATGGCCATCGAAGTCGTCGAAAAGAACCGCGGAATCGACGATCTCATCATCGTCGGCATCCGCAGCCGCGGCGTTCCGATCGGCGAGCGGATGGCGAAAGAGATCACCGAGATGGAGGGGACGCAGGTGCCGTTCGGCATCCTCGACATCACCCTCTATCGCGACGACCTCACCACCATCGCGCCGCAGCCGGTCGTGAAGCCGACGAAGCTGCCGGAGCCGATCGACGACAAGGTCGTGGTGCTCGTCGACGACGTTCTCTACACCGGCCGCACGGTCCGCGCCGCCCTCGACGCGCTCATCGACTTCGGCCGCCCGCGAAAGGTGATGCTCGCCGTCCTGATCGACCGCGGCCATCGCGAGCTTCCGATCCACGCCGACGTGATCGGCAAAACCGTCCCGACCGACGCGAACGAAGTGATCAAGGTGAAGCTGGCCGAGACGGACGACGAGGATGAAGTCTTGATCATGGAAAAGTAGGTTGCGCGCTTCCGGACTCCGCTCCAAAGACCTACTCGGCATCGAGCCGCTCTCTCCCGACGAGATCAATCTCATTCTTGACACCGCCGAAGGCTTCAAGGAAGTCAGCGAACGGCCGGTGAAAAAGGTGCCTGCGCTCCGCGGGCAGCTCGTCATCAACCTGTTCATGGAGGCGTCGACGCGCACCCGCGTCTCGTTCGAGATCGCGGAGAAGCGTCTCTCGGCCGACACGCTCAACTTCGCGGCATCCGGCTCGAGCGTCGAGAAGGGCGAGACGCTGATCGACACGGCCGAGAACCTGATGGCGATGCGGCCGGACATGATCGTCATCCGCCACAAGTATCCCGGCGCCCCGAAGATGCTCGCGGAGCGGCTTCCGGCGTCGATCATCAACGCGGGCGACGGCGCGCACGAGCATCCGACGCAGGCGCTGCTCGACGCGTTCACGATTCGCGAGCGCCTTGGGCGGCTCAAAGGCGTCAACGTTTCGATCATCGGCGACATCGCGCACTCGCGCGTGGTCCGCTCGAACATTCACCTCCTGACGAAGATGGAGGCGAACGTCACGGTCGCCGGCCCGCCGTCGCTGATCCCGGCCGCGGTCGAGAGGATGGGCGTCCGCGTGGCGCACTCGCTCGACAAGGCGATCGACGGCGCCGACGTGATCATGATGCTGCGCATCCAGCTCGAGCGGCAGGGAAAGCTCAGCTTCCCGTCTCTGCGTGAGTACTACAACACCTTCGGCCTGACCGAGGCGCGGCTGAAACGGGCGAAGAAAAGCGTCATCGTCATGCATCCCGGCCCGATGAATCGAGGCGTCGAGATCGCCAGCGACGTCGCGGACAACCCGGAGCGCTCGGTCATTCTCGAACAGGTGACGAACGGCGTCGCGGTGCGGATGGCCGTTCTCTATCTCCTCGGAGGAGCGCACCTCAGCGAATGAACCTGCTCATCACCAACGGCCGCGTCTTGGATCCGTCGCAGGAGCTCGACGCGAAGCTCGACGTGCTCATCGAAGACGGCCGCATTGCGCGCGTCGACAAGAAGGTTAGGGCGAACGTCGACGTCCTCGATGCCGATGGACTCGTCGTGACGCCCGGCTTCATCGACCTGCACACGCATCTTCGCGAGCCGGGGCAGGAGCACAAGGAGACGATCGCCACCGGCACGCGCGCCGCCGTCGCGGGTGGCTACACGGCCGTCTGCGCGATGGCGAACACGCTGCCGCCGAACGACGAGCGCGCGGTGACGGAGATGGTCGTCGCCGAGGCGCGGAGAAACGGCGCGTGCCGCGTCTATCCGATCGGTGCGGTCAGCAAGGGACTGCGCGGCGAGGAGCTGGCGGAGCTCGCGGACCTTCGGACGGCGGGTTGCGTCGGCGTCAGCGACGACGGAAAGCCGGTCTACAACGCGCAGCTCATGCGCCGGGCGCTCGAGTACTGCTCGATGCTCGGCATTCCTGTGATCGCGCACGAGGAGGACGCGCAGCTCAACGAAGGCGGCGTCATGCACGAGGGCTACTACTCGACGCTCCTCGGCATGGGCGGCATCCCGGCTGCTTCGGAGGAAACACTCGTCGCACGCGACGTGATCCTGGCGCGGCTGACCAACGCGCACCTTCACATCGCACACCTGTCGACCGCGGGCGCGATCGAGGTGGTACGGAGCGCCCGGAAGTCCGGCGTGCACGTGACGTGCGAGGTGACACCGCACCACATCGCGCTCACCGACGAAACGGTGCAGTCGTTCTCGACGAACCTCAAGATGAATCCGCCGCTGCGCTCGAAGGAACACCGCGACGCGATCGTCGCCGGGATCGCCGACGGGACGGTCGACGCGATCGCAACGGATCACGCGCCGCATCACGTCGACGAGAAGAACGTCGAGTTCGATCTCGCGCCGTTCGGCGTCATCGGACTCGAGACGGCGTTCGCCGTCTGCTATTCGCAGCTCGTCGCCAGGAAGGCCATCGGTCTCGATCGCCTCGTCGATCTGCTGTCGTGCGGTCCGGCCCGGATCTTCAACCTCGCCGGCGGTACGCTGAGGAGTGGCGCGCTCGGAGACATCACGATCGTCGATCCGGCGGCGAAGAGCACCGTTGCGACGCCGTTCCTCTCGATGGCGCAGAACTCGCCCTTTATCGGACAGACGCTGCACGGCCGGGTGATCGCGACGGTCGTCGGCGGCGTCGTGAAGCACGACGCCAGACTCGCGGCGCCGGTCGCAAAGAAGAAAACGAAGCGATGAAGCGCGTCGTGATCGTCGACGACTCCGTCGCGTACGGAGATCTCTGGTCGAATTTCATTCTGGAGCGCTACCCCGACTCGGTGAAGGTCGAGAGCTACACGCATCCGTACGACGCGCTCCCGAAGATCGACGGTGAGATCGACCTCCTGATCGTCGACCTGGAAATGCCGGGGATGGACGGGAAGAAGTTCGTCGACTACGCGCGGCAGAAAGGCGTACCGCCTCGCCGCATCGTCGTGACCTCCTCGCACTCCGCGGATGAGCTCCACCAGCGCTTCCGCATCGGCGAGACGATCGCCGTGATCAACAAGACCGATCCGAAGCAGCAGGAAGCGTTCCTGATGATTCTCGACTCGGTTATGCGACGATAGCGCCGGTGATCCCGTTCCTCCTCGCTGCCGCGCTCGCAGTCCCTCTTCCGCTCGACGTCGCCTACTCCCGCCGTGAGGTCCATCGCATGATCATCGGGACGGTCAGTCCCGACGGCCGCTGGCTCGCTTACGAGGTCCGCACGCCTCCGGAGAAGACGGAGATCAGCGGCGACGCCGAGGTGAACGCGTTGCCGAACGGATTTCCGCCGGTGTACTTCGGACTGAATCTCTCGCTCGGCAACATCGACGGCGGCGAGCCGCGAGCGATTTGTGCGAAGGGCCCGTGCTGGCGCGGTTCGTTCTCGCCCGACAGCCGCCAGCTTGCGTACTACTCGAACGAGGACGGCACGCCGTCCGTCTGGGTCTACGACATCGCGTCCGGCGCGAAGCGCCGGCTGGCGGACATCCGCCCCATGCTGACGTCGGATCGCGCTTTGTGGAGCGCGGATGGAAAGACGCTCTATGTGAAGGGTCGTCGCCCGGGCGCCGCGACGCCTGCCGCGCCCGCGCGTGACGTCCGGCCGCGGGTCGCCGTCTTCCGGACGCACGACACGGCACCGCAGGAAGACCTCAACGCATACCTGATCGACCGGGAAGCGTCGCCGATCATTGCCATTGACGTTGCGAGCGGCGCATCGCGCGTCGTCGTCGCGCACGACGCCGAGGTTCGGCCGAACGCGATGCGGCTTTCGCCCGATGGCAAGTGGATCTCGTACCTCTCGGTCGTCCACTCGAAAGACGCATCGAGCGATGACTTCTATGAATCTCTGGTGATCGTTCCGGCGGGCGGCGGGAAGCCGGTCGCGGTGTTCCGCGACATCCGCGTTCCCGACGACGGAAGCCTCGACTGGACGTATCAGTGGACGCCTGACTCGAAGCGCCTCGTCTACTCGAAAGCGGCCGATCTCTGGATCGCGCCGTTCGACGATCCTTCGCATGCGCGCCGGCTCGGCGAATCGCTGGGACCGATCGCCGGCTCGCCGCTTTACCTGACCCGCGACGGCAGCGCCGCGATCGTGAACATCGAGTCGGACGAGAAGATATACGACTACTCCGCGCCCGCGGCCATCGCCGTGGTGCCGCTCGACGGCAGCGCGCCGCGCCGGTTCGACGTGCGTGCCGTGCCGACGATTTGGCAGCCGTCGCCGGGCTCGCTCGTCGCCATGAGCGGGCACGAAGTCGTCGACGTCGACCTGAAAACCGGCAAGGTCCAATCGCTTTCGAACGGCAGCCGCGTCACGCCGGCCGGTATCGCGAACAACATGCTCGTGGCGCGGTTCGAGAGCCTCACCACGCCCGGCGACTACTACCTGTTCGACCGAGGGATGAAAATCGTCCGCCGCCTCTCGCACGTCGAGCCGCGCCTCGACGCGGTCGGCGTCGGGCCGATGGAGGCGTTCGAGACGACGGTCGGCGAACGGCACGTCGCGTCTCACGTGTTCCTGCCGCCCGGCACGAAGCGCGGCGACAAGCTGCCGGGCATCGTCTACTTCTACTCCGGCGCGCAGTTGTCGACGCATTCCGACGATTTCGGCGGTGGCGCGCCGAACACGATTCCCGTGCAGGTCTTCACCTCGCGCGGCTACGCGGTGCTCTTCTGCGACGTGCCGCTCTCGCCGCCCGGCAAAGGGAATCCGGTGCAGGAGATGACCGACGAAGTCGTCGCGCAGGTCGAGCACGCCGCGGCGCTCGAGTACATCGACTCTCATCGCGTGGCGATCATGGGGCAGTCCTACGGCGCGTACAGCACCGCGGCGATCATCACGCGCTCGAACGCCTTCCGTGCGGCGATCGCGCTCGACGGCGTTTACGACCTTCCCGGCAACTACGGCGCCGACACCAGCGGCGCGGCATGGGCGGAGGGGGGCCAGGGGCGCATGGGCACTCATCCCTGGGCCGCGCTCGATCGTTACATCGCCAACTCGCCGTACTACCAGGCCGACAAGATCCATACGCCGCTGTTCCTGATTCACGGCGAGAAGGACAGCGCCTGTCCCGTTCTCGAGTCGAAGAAGATGTTCAACGCCCTCAAGCGCCTCGGCCGCGACGCCGAGCTGGCGATCTACGCGGGCGAGGGTCACGTGCCCGGCCTGTGGGCGCTCGCGAACTCGATCGACGCGACCGAGAGGATGCTCGCGTTTCTCGACGCGCACATGAAATAACTCGACCGCTATAATCGCGCCCGTGACGGTCCCAGTCGCACCTCCGGCTCCAGCGGAGCAGCAGCACGCGTTCACGCTGAACGACCTCCTCGTCTACATGGCGAAACAGGAGGCGTCGGACCTCCATCTCAAGCCCATGCGGCCGCCGCTCGTGCGCGTGCGCGGGAAACTGATTCCCGTCAAGACCGATCCTCTCAAGCCGCCCGACCTGGAGCGGCTGCTGCTGCCACTGCTCTCGAAACAGCAGCGGGAGAAGTTCGACGCCACGCAGGCGGTCGACTTCGGGTACGGCGTGCCGGGCGTGGCGCGTTTCCGCGCGAACGTCTACATGCAGCGCGGGACGGTCGGCGCCGTCTTCCGCCGCATTCCGATCCAGGTGCAGACGGTCGATCAGCTCGAGCTGCCGGAAGCGGTCCGCGAGCTGACGCAGATTCCCGACGGCCTGGTGCTCGTGACCGGCCCGACCGGATCCGGAAAGTCGACCACCCTCGCGGCGATGATCAGCCACATCTCGGACACCGAGCCGCTGCACATCGTCACGATCGAGGACCCGATCGAGTTCCTCTTCATCGACAAGATCGCGGCGATCTCGCAGCGCGAGGTCGGCACCGACACGCCGAGCTTCAAGGAAGCGCTGCGGAACGCCATGCGCCAGGACCCCGACGTCGTGATGGTCGGTGAGATGCGCGACGTCGAGACGATGCAGACGGTGCTCACGGCGGCCGAGACCGGCCACCTCGTCTTCTCGACGCTGCACACGAACAACGCGGCCCAGACGATCGACCGCATCATCGACTCGTTCCCGCCGGAGCAACACAAACAGATCCGCGCTCAGCTCGCGCTCGTCCTGCGCGGGATCATCTCGCTCAAGCTGGTCAAGACGAAGGACGGGCGGCTGACGGCGGCGGTCGAGGTGCTGAAGAACTCGCCGCAGATCGCGAAGCTCATCGAAGAGGGGAACACCAAAGAGATCCTCGAGGCGATCGAGTCGTCGGTCGGAGTGCTCCGCATGCAGTCGATGAATCAGTCGCTCGTCGCGCTGCTGGTGCATCAGAAGATCAACTACGAAGACGCGATGGCGCTGGCGAGCGATCCCGACGATCTCTCGCTGAAGCTCCGCAAGCTCTTCCCGCAGATCGAGGAGCGCGTGCGCGCCGGAGGAGACATGGCCCCCAGCTATTCCGATTTCTCGCAGATCACGGAGCTGATGGACATCAAGCGGCTCTACGAAGAACAGGAAGTCCAGTGGCGCCAGCGGCTCGCCGACAAGGACGAGGAGCTCGAATCCCTCCGCCACGACGTCGACTTCCTCCGCTCCCAGATGGCGCAGAACCAGGGCGGCGACCGCCAGCGCGAAGAAGAGGTCGCGCGCATGCGCGCCGAGAACGAGCGCCTCCGCGCCGACGCCCAGGCCAAGATCGGCCAGCTCCAGGAGCGCATCAAGGAGCTGAACCAGAAGCTGATGGCCGGCGGCGCGCCGAAGAAATAGGATGCCCACGAAGCCGAGCAAAGAGCTGGAGACGTTCGCGAATCCGAATCCGGAGCGGGATTACGAGATCGCGTTCGAGGCGCCGGAGTTCACCTGCCTCTGCCCGATGACGGGGCAGCCCGATTTCGCCACGATCCGCATCCGCTACACTCCGGATGAGAAGTGCGTCGAGCTGAAGTCGCTCAAGCTCTACCTCTGGTCGTACCGCGACGAGGGAGCGTTCCACGAGGCGGTCACGAACCGGATCGCGAACGATCTGATCGCAGCCATCGATCCGCGGTACATCGAGGTCGAAGGCGACTTCTACGTTCGCGGCGGGATCTCGACGAAGGTCAAAGTGACGCACAAGAAGTGACTAGTCACTCACTCCCGCGTCCCGCCGCAGCCGCCACGCGCGGTTGATCCGCTCGACGAACGCCGGCGTCGCTCCCGACAGCCACTCCATCAGCAGGTCGACGCTGATCTCGTCGAGCGTTTCGACGATCGACAGGCTCGCCGCCTCCGCGATCCGCGCGATCGGTTTGTCGAGCTCCGCGACCGCGCGCGCGGAGCGCGCCAGCATCCCGGCGATCTCCGGCTCGTGATCCATCGCCATCATCCGGGCGGACGTGAGCGTCAGGAGCACCGCGCCGTTCCAGTTCGTCCGGTCGTTCCAGCGCGGCGGCGGGATGAAGTCGCCCATTCCGCGTTCGTGCGCGAGCGCCGCGACGTGCCGCTCGGTCGCGGTCCGCATCGGCTCGAGATCGGCGTGGAAGAGGAGCTCGTACGTCTCCTCGTCGAGCGCGAAGTGGGCCGCGATCGACTGCTTCGCCGCCGGGTCGAGCTCGACCGGGATCGGCGCGAAGAATGCCGCCCCGTGCTTCTTCGCGAGATCGGCGACCGCTTCGAGCACGACGAGGTCGGTCGTCGCCGGAAAGACGAGCGGCACCGCGGCTCCCCACCGCGTCCGCCGTTCGCTCGCCTCGGCGAACATGCCATCGAGCCGCGCGACGTCCGCGGGCCACGCCACGATGACGAGATCGCAGACGAACCGCGGCAGCGCGCCGCGCGTCGACGTGAGCAACAGCGCCGGGATGTCGAAATCGATGCAGAACTCGCACGCTTCCGCACCGCGCGCGAAGATCTCCTCGGCGATCTCCGCCGCCTCGATCAGCAGCGGCTCGCGGAGACGCGTCGCGCGCGACAGCTCGTCGCGGACGCGATCGCACACCGTCACCTCCATGCGCTCGGCCGCCGTTGCGAGCAGGTCGACGTAGTCGATCGCAATCGGCTGCGCGCGGCGCGGCGAATAAGGCGCGACCGCCGTCGCGTACCAGAACGGAGGCTCCGGCGCGGCGACGCGTTTGACCCGAAGCGCCTGCGCCTTGCGGTAGAGGATCAAGTGCCGGTCCGGATGTACGGCGCGACGAGGTTGCGGATGTGCTTCGCGACCATGTCGAACTCGAGGTTCACCGCTTCGCCAGGCTTCGCGTCGCCGAGATTCGTGCGGCGCAGCGTCTCCGGAATGAGCGCGGCGCCGAAGCTTTCGGCGTCGGGCTCGACGACCGTGAGCGATACGCCATCGACCGCGATCGAGCCTTTGCTGACGACGAGATCGGCGAACGTTCCCGGATAGCTCCAGCGGTAGACCGCGAACTCGCCTTCCGTCTCGATCGAGAGCAGCGAGCCGGTGCCGTCGACGTGTCCCTGCACGAGATGACCGCCGAGCCGATCGCCGAGGGCGAGGGCGCGCTCGACGTTGACGCGGCTTCCGGCGGCGAGCGAGCCGAGCGTCGTCAACGAGAGCGTCTCATCCGAGACATCAGCGACGAGGAAGCCGTCTTCCGGCAGCATCGTCAGGCAGACGCCGTTCACGGCGAGGCTCTCGCCGCGCACGAACGGCTCCGGATCCGTCGTCCGCAGCCGGAGCCGCGCGCCGTTCGGCAGCCGATCGAGCGCCTCGATGACGCCCGTGTGGTGGATGATGCCGGTGAACATTTCAGGGGTACGCGACGATCATCAGATCGTCGCCAATCATTTCCGATCGATCAAAACGAAAGCGGTAAGCATCTGTCAACCGGCTCACCGGCTCGCCGCTGAAGATCGAGGGCGCCGCGGCGCCGCCGACGATTGCCGGTGCGACGAAGACGAGCATCTTCTGCCACAGCTTGCGGCGGATGAAGTCGGAGTGGACGACGGATCCGCCTTCGACGATGAGCGACTGAATGCCGCGCGTGTAGAGGCTCTCGAGCAGCGGGTCGAGATCCAGGTCATCGGTGACGTGCAGCGTCGCGCCGCCGTCGGTGAGCACATGCGCGTCGGACGGCACCGTGCGATCGCGATCGAGGATCACGCGCGTCCACGGCGTAGGCGACCAGCCGAGGCGGCGGGTGAGGTGCGGGTTGTCCGCGGCGACCGTGCCGCCGCCGACGAGGATCGCGTCATACTCCTCGCGCAGCTCCAGGCTGCGATTCCGCGCGGCGTCGCCGGTGATCCAGCGGCTGTCGCGCGTGATGGTCGCCAGCTTGCCGTCGAGCGTCATCGCCGCTTTGAGCAGGACGAACGGCCGTTTCTTCGTCACCGACCAGACGAATCGCTCGTTGAGCTTCCGCGCTTCCGCTTCGCAGACGCCGGTGGTGACCGGGATGCCCCCCGCTTCGATCCGCTCGATCCCGCGGCCGTCGACGACGTCGTGCGGATCGCGCATGGCGACGACCACGCGCGCGACGCGCGACGCGATCACAGCGTCGGCGCATGGCGGCGTACGTCCATGATGGGAGCACGGTTCGAGCGTCACGTAGAGCGTCGCACCATGCGGGTCGCGGCAGTTCCGGAGCGCCTCGACCTCGGCGTGCGCTTCGCCGGCGCGGCGGTGAAAACCCTCCGCGATGATCTGGTCGTCGCGGACGATCACGCACCCGACCATCGGGTTCGGACTCGTCGAGTACCGCCCCTGCGCCGCCAGCTCCAGCGCGCGCCGCATGAAAAGGTCGTCGTTCACGGCGGCGCGATTGTACCCGTCGTTACAGAAGAAACCCCGGCGGTTGACGTCGCGTAAGCCAAAGCATTGGAGGAGCTATGGACCACCTACAAGAGCGTCTCGTTCGATGCGAGCGGCGGAATCGTTGGCTCGCAACGCTTTCCGTTCTCCAACTCGTCATCCTCGGCGTCGCCGGTTGCGTCACGGCGTCGCACACCACCGCACCGCCGTCGACGCAGTCGCTGCGCGTCCGGGAGCTGACCGTCGTCGACGACCACGGCACAGTGCGGGTCCGCATCGCCGCGAATCTCCCGGATCCGGTCATTCGCGGGAAGCGCGTTTCGCGCGGCGATCCGGCGACGGGCGTGATGTTGTACGACAAGACAGGGCAGGAGCGGGGAGGCTACATCACGTTCGAGCGCGGCAACCAGATCGCGTTGACGCTCGACAATACGGATGGCCAGTCGGCGCTGTTCGTCGCTCCGCCGGAGGGTGGAAGCGCTTTGCGGCTGTGGCGCGGCAAGGATGAGGTGACGCTGCGCGCCGACGAAGACGGGCCGAGGATCACCGCGGTCGAGCAGGGACGCGTGACGTATCAGGAGCCGCCGATCTCCGCGCCGGAGAAGACTTCGATCTGCGAGGAGTTGCGCGGCGCGAAGGGCAAGGCGACCGACGCCGACATCATGGACGCGTGCAGGCGGGCGATGCCCGAGGCGGCCTGCCGGACGTGCCTTGACTTGAAGTGATCGAACAAAAAGGGCCGGCTGAGAGCCGGCCCTTTTCAGATTGCGTCGTGAATTGGCTTACTTCGCGGGCACCTGCATCGTGCGGTAGCCGGCCACCGGACGGCCCTTGCCCGTCGGGGTGCTGACGTACACGCGGATCCATTCGCCCGGCTTCAGTGCGTCGATCACGTTGCGGAACTGCGCGGCGCTGGTGATCTTCGTCCCCTGCACTTCGCTGATGACGTCGCCCTCGCTGATGCCGACTTCTCCGGCTGCCGAGACGTCCTTGACGCTCGTCACGATGACGCCGGTGACGTTGTCGGGGAGGTTGTACTGCGAGCGCATCTCCGAGGTGATGTCGCTGACGGACATGCCGAGGCGGTTGCGCGACGGCTCGTTCGCGCTCGGTGTGGTCTCCGTCTCTTCGGTGCCGTCGGGCGGACGCTCGGCGGTCTTCGCGGTCACGACGACATGCTGGCCGTTACGGATCAGGCCGATTTTGACGTTCGACCCGACCGGCAGGTACGAGACGTAGTCGATCAGCTCGCGGTTATTCCGAATCGGCTTGCCGTCGACGTCGACGACGATGTCGCCGTGCTGAATCCCGGCCTTTTCCGCGGGCGCACCCGCCTCGAGACTCTCGACTTCAGCACCACGCGCCTCGGGGAGATTCAGCGCCTTCGCCGTGTTCTCGGTCACGTCGGTGATCGACATACCGAGCCATCCGCGAACGACCTTGCCTTGCTTGAGCTGAGGGAGGAGGCGCTTGGCGGTGTTGATGGGCGTCGCGAACCCGAGACCCACTGCGCCGCCGGCACGGATGGCGGTGTTGATACCGACCACTTCGCCGTTGATGTTCAGGAGCGGGCCGCCGGAGTTGCCGAAGTTGATGGCGGCGTCGGTCTGGATGAAGTTCTCGAACGAGCGGGTCTGCTCGGACAGATTGAGCGAGCGGCCCTTCGCCGAGATGACCCCGACCGTGAGCGTGTTCTCGAACTGGAACGGATTGCCGACGGCGATGGCCCAGTCGCCCTTGCGGATGCGATCCGAGTCGCCGAGCGCGATGGTCGGCAGCGACGTCGGCGCATCGATCTTGAGGAGAGCGATGTCCGTGGCGGGGTCGCGGCCGATGATCTTGGCGGTCACAGTGTGTCCGCCGTTGCCGTTCTCATCGGCGCCGTAGTGCACCTCGACCTTCGCCGCGTCTTCGACGACGTGGTTGTTGGTCAGGATGTAACCGTCGGGCGAGATGATGAAGCCGGAGCCGCCGCTGAGCTGGCGCCGCGCGTCGTCGTCATTGCCGTTGTTGTCCGGCGTCTGGCGGCGGTTGTTGTTCGGGTTGCGCTGTCCGTTCGGATTCGGGAAGAAGAAGTCGAACGGATCGATCGTCATCCCGTGCTGGCGCAGCGAGCTCTGATGAACGATCTCGGTCGTCGTGATCGACACGACGGCGGGCATCACGCGGGACGCGACATCGGCGAATGACGGAATCGTCACCGACGTCACGGGGCCGGCTGGCGTCTGGACGGCGGTGGACGTCTGGGCGTGCGACTTCTGCATCATCCCGAGGTCCGCGCTGATCAGCACGCCGAAAGCGACCGAAGCGATGATGATCGCGATGGTCGAAAGAATGCGTTTACTGGACTGATTCATGGTGTGTATTTAACTCCTCCTGGTGATCGCTGGAAGCTGTCGTTGGGGGAGCCGGCGCGGGCGAGTGCACCTGAGGTGCCAGGGGTCGCGCGCGGCCCTGGTATATCGTGAGACGAATTCGGAAAGTCTTCGTTTCGCTTCTGAGGAACCTACGACAGACTGTCACAGTTTGTTGATGTACCAAACAAAAAAGCCCCGCGGGACATTGCGGGGCCTTCGAGAATCACCAGGAAAAGTGAGGGTCAGACGACGGTTCGCCGGCCGACGATCAGCCGGTAGATGAACAGCAGCACGATCGCGCCGATGATCGACCCGATCCAGCCCGCTGTCTGCTCCTGCTTCCCGATCAGTGTCGAGGCGAGGAACCCGCCGACGAACGAGCCGGCGACACCCAACAGGATCGTCACGATCCAGCCACCGGGATCGCGTCCGGGCATGAGGAACTTGGCGATGGCGCCTACGACCAAGCCGAACAACAGCCATCCGATGATATTCATTGTGTTTCTTCCTCCAGTTAGCACCTGCGCTGACCGCGCCGGCAACCTACTGTTGAGCACAGAAAGTGCCAGAGGAGCCCGGATAATGTTTTGCACGAAGTGGGAGCGAGATGAGCCGTAAAAAGATCGGAATTCTGACCGGAGGCGGCGATTGTCCCGGTCTCAACGCAGTCATCCGGGCCGCTGTCCGCACGCTGCAACGCGATGATACGGAAGTGGTCGGCATCCAGTTCGGCTTCGAGGGATTGCTGACCAACAACATCGTCCCGCTGACGCCCGAAACGATCCGCGGCATCCTCCCGAAAGGAGGCACGCTCCTCCGCACGACCAATCGCGGAAACCCGTTCGAATACCCGATCATCGACGACGGACGCATCCGCTGCATCGACCGCTCAGCCGAGGTCATCGAGAACATCCGCGCCGAGGGGATCGACGGGATCGTGGCGATCGGCGGCGACGGAACGTTGCGGATCGCGCAGCGGCTTTGCGAGATGGGCATCCCGATGGTCGCCGTCCCGAAGACGATCGACAACGACCTGGCCGCGACCGACTACACCTTCGGCTTCATGACCGCGATTTCCGTCGCGACCGACGCCGTCGACCGCCTCCACACGACCGCCGAGAGCCACGACCGCGTGATGCTGCTCGAGGTCATGGGCCGCAACGCCGGCTGGATCGCGCTCTACTCCGGAATCGCCGGCGGCGCCGACATCATCCTGATTCCCGAGATCCCGTACCGCGTCGAGGAGATCGTCCGCTCGATCCGCTCGCGCCAGAAGGAAGGGTCGAAGTTCGACATCATCGTCGTCGCCGAGGGGGCGAAACGCGAGGGCGGGGAGGAGAGCTACCTCGACAAGACCTCGCGACGCCTCGGCGGGATCGCGTACCAGGTCGCGGCCGACATTTCGCAGCACATCGACCTCGAGATTCGCGTGACGGTCCTCGGGCACATCCAGCGCGGCGGCTCGCCGATCGCGTTCGACCGCATCCTCGCCACCCGCTTCGGCGCCGCCGCCGCGCGCCTCGTCCTCCACGGCGACTTCGGCAAGATGGTGGCGCTCCGCGGCGACCAGATCATCCCCGTCTCGATTCGCGACGCCGTCTCGAACATGAAGTACGTCGATCCCGACAGCCCCATCGTCGAGAGCGCCCGCGACGTCGGCATCTCGTTCGGCGACGGCCGGTGAGCAGAATTCTCATAGAATGCACGCCTCATTCTGACGAAGGAGCCAAGATGTCCGGAAATCTGATCGACTATCGAGTCGAAAAAGGGGTCGCGATCTTCGAGCTGAACGATCCCCCCGCGAATACTTATACCTACGAAATGAACCGCGAGCTGGATGAGTGCATCCTCCGCGCTCGCATGGACGACGACGTCCACGTGATCGTGCTGCGCGGCGCGGGCGACAAGTTCTTCTCCGCCGGCGCCAACATCAAGATGCTGTCGGAGGTCACGCCGCAGTTCAAGTACTACTTCTGCCTCCATGCGAACGAGACGCTGAACCGCCTCGAGCAGACGCCCAAGCTCGTGATCGCCGCGCTCAACGGCCACACGGTCGGCGGCGGTCTCGAGATCGCGATGGCGGCCGACATGCGCATCGCGCTCCAGGGCGCCGGCAAGGTCGGCCTCCCCGAGGTGACCCTCGGCGTGCTCCCCGGAACGGGCGGCACGCAGCGGCTGTCGCGCCTCGTCGGCAAGACCAAGGCGATCGAGCTGATGATCGAGGGCGGCCTGTTCGACTTCGAAGAGGCCCTCCGCCTCGGCGTCGTCAACTACGTCTGGCCGGCCGAAGAGAACGGGAAGAAGTGGTGGGACCGCGTCATGGAGTACGCGTGGAGCTTCTGCCCGCCGAACAAGGCCTCCAGGGCGGTCGGCCGCATCAAGCGTTCCGTCCAGACCGGATGGGAGATCCCCTTCGAGAGCGCCCTCGCCGTCGAGCGCGAGCTGCAGCAGCAGCTCTTCCAGAGCGAAGACGCCAAGGAAGGCCTCGGCGCGTACAACCAGAAACGGAAACCCGCCTTCGCCGGCAAGTAGAAACCCGTGTGGCGCCGGCAATCCTGCCGGCGCTTTCCCTCTCCGCAGCCGTACAGCGGCGCTGTTGGCCTGCGCGTCGAGGCTGTTACGCTGCGCCCCGAGACTGTCGGCGTGCGCAGCGAGACTGTCGGCGTGCGCAGCGAGACTGTACGGCTGCGCGCTGAGACTGTACCGCTGCGCAGCGAGACTGCACACGTGTACAGCCCCGCTGTACATGTGTACAGTGCCGCTGTACACGCGTGCAGTGCCGCTGTACACGCGTGCAGTGCCGCTGTACAGCCGTACAGTCCCGGCGCGCCTTCGCGCCGCCGACGCTCCGCGCCGCACCGACGTATGCACATGTGAAATGAGACGGTTCCTCCTGCTCCCGCTCCTTCTTCTCGGTGCCCGCGCCGCATTCGCCGTCACCTGCGGCGGGTTCAGCATCGTTCCAGCCGATCACGTGCTCGTGAAGTACGGCGCGCCCGTGGCGACGGACGCGACGCGCTCCACGGCTCAGGTTTCGATCTCCGGCACCGACATCACCGTCACGCGGACGCTCTCCGGCGGCTCGGCGACAAATGTCAGCTGCGTCGATGAGACGGTTGATCTCGGCAGACTCGGCGCCGGCCGCTTCGACCTCACCTGGAGCGACATCGTCAACTTCACGACCCAGCGTTCGGCGTTCACGTTTTTCGTCGGAGCACCCGCGCCCGCCTTGCCCGGCTTGAATGACGATGTGGCCGCTCTGCCGCCCTTGATTCCCGACCATCCCGTTCGGCTGGCGGTCAACGACTGTTCCCCGAGTCCCGCGGTCGCCTATCGCTCCGGCAACGACATACGGGTCTCGCAATACGGTTCCGGATTGCCTTGCACGCTGTCGGTCATCGATCTCGGGGCGCTTCCGGAAGCCACCTATGACGTCGCGTTGTCAGCCGGCAGCACCGAAGACGTCTACTACAGTTCCTCGTTCATCTTCATCGTGCAACAACCGGCGCCGGCGTCCGCGTGCCACGGTACGTTCAGCGTCACCCGAAACCCGAATGGGATGGCGCGGCTGCACTTCGAGGATTCTTACCGAGGGTACACGCCGTCGTTCGGGCCGCCGGCTGTGACTGAAATTGCCGACTACCCGCGCAGTTGGCCCCCTTTCATCAAGGTCGTTCAGACCGTCACTGATTCCGCCGACAGTGCGGTTTCAGGCGCTGCGCCGCCTTCGACCATCTGTCACGCGGAGGAGCTCGATCTGGGGTCGCTTCCCGATGGTAATTACACGGTGGGCGGTTACGACCAGCTCAGCGTCAACGGTTCCGACCTGGAGCTTCGGGATTCGCTGTTCGTCTCATTCCTGTGGCGCAACGGAACTGTGCAGTGCACATCGATTCCTGAGCTGCAGGTCCCGTCGCCAGCGGTCGAAGGTGAGCCTTTCGATGTCGGGATGAATATCCTCGCGCTGCCGTGGCAGGTGGGAGCGAAAGTGGCCGTGACCGGTCAGAACATCACCGTCGATGTGTCAACGTTTTACGAAGGGCCCGGTGACAAGCTTCCAGACTGTCAGACCTACAAGACGACCATCAGCGCCTTGCCGGCGGGCGAGTACA
The DNA here is from genome assembly GCA_036003305.1 of Thermoanaerobaculia bacterium. GTDB lineage: Bacteria > Acidobacteriota > Thermoanaerobaculia > Gp7-AA8 > Gp7-AA8 > DASXHZ01. The sequence goes on along the minus strand of DASYSN010000021.1, from coordinate 16,217 downwards.
CGCTCACCTGGCGCTACACCCCCTGGGCTTCTCTTCCGACCGCAATGACGTCGCACGTTACTGTCGTCAAGCCGGCCCGCCGACGATCCACGCACCACTGACGTACACAGAGACGAGATGAGACGCCTCCTTCTCCTTTCGGTAATCCTCCTCGGCGCCCGCGCCGCGCTCGCCGTCACGTGCGGCGGATTCAGCGTCGTTCCGGCCGATCATGTGCTCGTGAAGTACAGCGCGCCGCTGGCGACAGGTGCGACGCACTCGGTACCCGCGGTTTCCGTGATGGGTACGGAGGTGACCGTGACGCGCAACGTTTCCGGCGGCTCATCGACCGGCGAGAGTTGCGTCGATGACATGGCCGATCTCGGCTCCCTCGGCGCGGGGCGCTTCAACCTCACCTGGAACGACAATGTCGATCTGACCAGCCGGCGCTCGAGCTTCACGTTCTTCGTCGGCGCTCCCGCAACCGGCACGGTCGACACGACCTCCGTGCTTCCGCCTGCTCTCCCGGGCCAGTCCGTCCGGCTCGAGGTGAATGCGTGTTCGCTGAGTCCTGCGGTCGCGTACCTGTCCGGCAATGACATCAACATCTCTCAATTCGGCGCCGGTTCCACGTGCAGGTTGTACGTCCTCGACTTCGGACCATTGCCGGCGGCCACATACAACGTCACCACCACGCGTGTCGACGCCATGTTCAGCCCGCCGGCGTCGAGCTCGTTTCGTTTCGTCGTGCAGCAGCCGGCAGCGACATCTCCGTGCAGCGACGAGTCTTCCGTGACGCGAACGGCGCAAGGGACCGCTCGACTGCACTACGAACATTCAACGATGGGCTACTCGCCCACCTTCGGTTTCCCGACCGTGACCGATATTTCGAAGTACGTCGATCCTATTAATCCTGGCGCCGCCTGGCCGGTCATTACTGTGATCCAGCAGGTGGCAGACACGGCGGACAGCTCAAAAGCGGCGACGGGTGCGACCGCGATCTGCCATGGAGAGGATCTCGATCTCGGCACTCCGGATGAGGGTTTCAACGAGATCCGCTGGTACGACCAGATCAGCGTCTACGGATTCAATACGGGTTTCCGTTATAGCGATTTCATCGCGTTCCGGTGGGTGAACGGATCGGTGCAGTGCTCCACGTTCCCGCGCGCGATCACGCCCTCGCCCGCCTACGAGGGGACGATCAAGCTCGGTGTGACGTTCATCGGCGGATTCGCGTTTGCGGTGACGAGCAAGGTGAGCGGACAGACGATCACTCTGGATCTCACGCCGGTGCCATGGGAGGGCCCGCTCCCGCCTTCCCCGCCCGACTGGTGCTCGACATACGAGACGAACCTGACGACGCTCAGCGCCGGCGAGTACACCGTGATCTGGCGCTTGCTGACGCCTGCCGGCACTCCCGCCCGCCCCCTGACAACGGCGCATCTCACCGTCGTCAAACCAACGCGCCAACGCGCAACACATCACTAACGCATATAGAGACAAGATGAGACGTCTCCTTCTGCTGTCGTTCCTTCTCGTCGGCGCCCGCGCCGCATTCGCCGTGACCTGCGGCGGGTTCAGCATCGTGACGGCCGATCACATCGTCGTGAAGTACAGCGCGCCGGTGGCCACCGGCGCGACTCGATCCAACCGGTCGTGTCGACGGTCGGCACCAACATCACGGTCACGCGGACTCTCTCCGGCGGCGCGGCGACGGACGTGAGCTGCGTCGACGACACGATCGATCTCGGTTACCTCGGCGCCGGCCGTTTCAACGTCACTTGGGACGACAACGTCGGCCTCACGACCCGCCGTGCGACGTTCACATTCTCGGTCGGCGCGCCCGCCACAGGCTATACAGGAGACTTCGTCGACGTTGTTCCTCCGGCGCTTCCGGACCGGCCGGTCCGGCTGGAGGTCGATTCGTGCTTTACGAATCCGGCCGTTGCGTACGCCTCCGGCAACGACATTTACGTTTCGGAGTACCAGGGTCCGAAAACGAGCTGCAGGCTCTCGGTGCTCGATCTCGGTGTCTTGCCCGCGGGAACTTACAACGTCACCTGGGGGGTACCGGGAGTTGGCGTCCGGTTCATGGTGCAGCAGCCGGGGCCCACGTCGCCGTGTACCGGCAGATCGACGATCACACCCATGCCCGGTGGGGCAGCGCGGCTTCACTTCGAGGATCCCTATCCCGGCTATACGCCCACCTTCGGGCTCCCGACGGTGACGCAGATTGACGATTGGCCTTCGATGTTCACAGTCGTTCAACCTGTCGCGGACACCGCGAAGAGCTTTGTGCCCGGGGCGCCGCCGTCTTCGCCGATCTGTCACGCGGAGGAGCTCAACCTCGAGCCGCTCTCCGACGGCTACCATCAGGTCTGGTGGTGGTACCACGTCAACGCCGGCGGTTCCGAGTCCTACACGAACGCGTTCCCATTCTCGTTTCTCTCGCAGAACGGAACGGTGCAATGCTCGTCGGATCCCGGTGTGCTACTGACGCCATCAGCGGTCGAAGGCGCGCCAGTCAAGCTCGCGGTGAATTTCCTCTACCTATATCTCGGATGGCAGTGGACGACGGCAGTGCACGTCGAGGGACACACCATCACCGTGGACATCGGAACGTTCTTCGAGGGGCCGAGCGATTCTCTTCCCTCCTGCCAGACGTATCAAGCGAACGTCGCTCCGCTGCCAGCGGGCGAATACACGGTCGTCTGGCGCTTCGACCGCGACCGACAGATCATCACGACGCCCTTGACCATCGTCAAACCGACGCGTCAGCGCGCCGCCCATCACTGACATGAGACGCCTCGTTCTGCTTTCGCTCTTTCTCCTCGGCGCCACCCGCGCCGCCCTTGCCGTCACCTGCGGCGGGTTCAGCATCGTCACGGCCGATCACATCGTCGTGAAGTACAGCGCGCCAGTGGCCGCCGGCGCGACGCGATCCACACCGGTGGTGTCGATTGCCGGCACCAACATCACGGTGACCCGGACTCTCTCCGGCGGCTCCGCTACGGACGTGAGCTGCGTCGACGACACAATCGATCTCGGCTACCTCGGCGCCGGCCGTTTCAATGTCACGTGGAACGACAACGTCAACTTCACGACCCAGCGCTCCACGTTCCCGTTCTTAGTCGGTACGCTCGCAACGGGTCAGCCTCGCTCGGCAGAGCTCATCAACCTTGTCCTTCCGGCGCTTCCGGACCGGCCGGTCAGGCTGGAGGTCGACTCATGCTCACAGAATCCGGCGGTCGCTTACTTCTCCGGCAACGATATCTACATCTCGGAGTACCAGGGTCCGAGAACGAACTGCAAGATCTCCGTGCTCGACCTCGGTATTTTGCCGGAGGGCACTTACAACGTCACCTGGCCGGCCCCGGAACTTTACAACGTCAACTGGTCGGAAATCCGGTTCCGTTTCATGGTCCAGCAGCCTGCGCCGACATCCACGTGTACCGGCAGGTCGACGATCACACCCATGCCCGGTGGGACCGCGCGGCTTCACATCGAGGATTCCTATCGAGGGTATACGCCCGCGTTCGGCCCTCCGACGGTGACCGGGATTGACGACGATTGGCCGGGGTCCATCACCGTCTCCCAGACTGTCGCCGACACTGCAAACGCCATGGCTTCCGGTGCGGCGCCGTCGTCGGCGATCTGTCACGCGGAGGAGCTCAATCTTGGGCCGATTACCGACGGATACCACCAAGTGGCGTGGTGGTACGACGTCAACGTCAACGAGGTCCATTCATATTGGGGCACGCTGCCATTCTCGTTCTCCTGGCAGAACGGCACTGTGCAATGCACGTCCGATCCGGGCGGGCTGCTGAACCCAACGGCGTTCGAGAGCGCGCCGGTCGACGTCACGCTGAATATCCTTCCCCCCGACCCCGAACGGCGGACCGTGTTGGCAACGCACGTCGACGGACACACCATCACGGTGGACGTCGGAATGTACTCGTTCCCGGAGGGAGGGATCGATGGCCCTGGCTGCCAAACGTTCAAGACGACCGTCGCTCCGCTACCCGCGGGCGAGTACACGGTCCTCTGGCGCTTCGACGGCGGGCAACGGGTCTACACGACGCCCTTGACCGTCATCAAACCAACGCGCCAACGCGCCGCCCATCACTGACATGCGCCGCGCCGCCCGTCACTAGACGTTCGGCGCGAAGACGGCGTGGGCGTCCGACAGCTCCACCTTCGGCTGACCCTTGATCCCGATCTGCTGCGTGGCGGGGCCGAGGCGCGTGTTCACGAAGTTCTGGAACTGCTGCGGCGAGTCCCAGAGGTCGAAGACGTGCAGGCCGTCGTCGGCGAACCAGGCGGTGTGGAACTTCGCTCCGGCAGGGACGTCCGTTTCCCAGCGAACATCCTTCCGGATCTGCTCGTACTGCTCCTTCGTCACGTCCGGCCAGTGCATCAGCATTACCGTAGCCATCTGTATCGTCCTCCCACCCCGATGTACGGGGCGGTCGGCGCACCGGATTTGCTATCGTTCCTGAATGCGCTACAGGACGATTCACGGTACCGACATCAAAGTTTCCGAGCTCGGGTTCGGAACATGGACGCTCACGACCGGCTGGTGGGGGACCTACACCGACGACGAGGCGAGGGCGATCATCTCCTCCGCGATCGATCGCGGCATCAACTACATCGACACTGCTGATGCATACGGCAACGGCCGCGGCGAGACCGCGCTCGCTCCGCTGCTGAAGGAGCACTCGGAGGTCCACGTCGGCACGAAGTTCGGCTACGACTTCTACAATAATCCCGAACGCCCGCGCGGCCAGCGCGAGCTGCCGCAGGACTTCTCGCCGAAGTTCATCCGCTTCGCCTGCGAGCAGTCGCTCCAGCGCCTCGGCACGGACCACATCGCGATCTACCAGCCGCACAACCCGCGCGTCACCACGCTCATGACCGACGAGCACTGGGACACGCTCGAGTCGCTCAAAGCCGAGGGGAAGATCTCGTCGTATGGGCCGTCGCTCGGGCCGGCGATCGGCTGGCGCGACGAGGGGATCTATGCGAACGCCGTCCGCCGCGCGCCGGTGACCCAGATGATCTACAACATCCTGGAGCAGGATCCGGGACGCGAGTTCATCCTCGCGGCCGACCGCGGCGCGTCGTATCCGGCTGTTGGCGAAGCGATGGAAGGGAAGAGCAGCAAGAAGGAGTGCTCGACGACATCGTCATTCGACCACTCGTTCCGCGCCTGGAAGGCGAATCCCGATCCGCAGTTCCTCATCCGCGTGACGCATTCGTCCGGCATGCTCGAAGGGCAGTACACGATCGACACGAAGTTCGACGAGAGTGACCACCGCTCCCACCGTCCGCGCGCCTGGCTGGTGGAAGGGATCCAGAAGATCGAGCGCCTCAAGCCGCTGTGCGCGGAGCGCGGAGTCACGATCGGCCAGCTCGCCTTGCTCTGGCTCTACGCCCACCCGTCGATCATCTCGGCGCTCCCGAACATCTACAACCACGAACAGCTCGAAGAGTTCGCCGGCGCCTCGAATCACGCGCCGCTGACCGACGAGGAGATGGAGCGGATTCACCAGATGTACGTCCGTGGCTTCGACGTGAAGCCTTACGTGGAGGAGGCGGTCACGGCGTAGGTGGTCCTTCATCGACTACTCGGACTCAGTTACTACGGCTATCGTGACGTTGCGCGGTGCCGCGTGCATATGACTTTCAGGCGCGGCGACGAACAGTTCTCGATTCCGGTTCCATATTCGGATGCGGTTGAGTTCTCCGCATACATCAATTCGGTTCGAGACAGAACCGAAGCACACGAGCTTCACCGCACCTGTGCGGCAGCGGTAGCAGGTGTCCCGGCTGCAATCACGACCCTAGACCGGATCTCGCGACGAGTCGAATTAATCGAGACGGACGCCTTTCTCGGTCGATTCTGGGAAGCCGCGATCAATGATGACCTCGCAGTCGCTGTTGGTGCGTCGCTGGCACCCGCAGCGTCGCTCCCGAATGTCGGCGTTCAGATAAACGAACGCCTCAAGGTCGGTTGGCATGCGCGTGACGAGAACGACTACTTTGAAAAGTGGGATGAGTTTGTCGAGAAGGCCGAAAAGCGGCGAGGAAGACAGGCAGTTCACGATGCCGTCGCTGCTCTCCTTGCAAATGTCAAAGTGACTGATGCCCACCGTTCGATTGCGCGACTTCCAATTACGAATTTCATCGACGCCACGCTAGACCGGTCACTGACGAAGGCCCTCCTCGAAGTGGGAAAAATCCCAATTGTTCACGATGAGATGAGCATGAGAGTTGGGGAGTGGGAAGTAGCCGAGGTAGGCCGTCCGCACGTCTTCTACGTAATTGGCACCGCGCGAGCTGCAACCGGCTTCACGGGTGGTCTGAAGTCGCTGCTCGCCTCTGACACGACCCGGGTTGAGAACATCGCCGAGATGCTGGAGCGGCGAGACCTCTTGCTGCTCGACTTTGCGCCCTGGGAAGCAGAGTGTGTTCTCCGGTTACGGACCTTCTCGATGGCGGCCGTCAAGGTCGCTAATTGCGCCCCCGGCGACCGCCAGCCAGATTATTGGGCACGACGCGGCGTGTACATGTGTCCTTTGTCGCCGCAGCAGTTTGTCGATGGTCTACTGCCAGTTCTCGGACAACGATACGGCGATCTCGATTTACTCGAACCGGAAGGGAAGCTCATCGAGCTTGCTCGCAAGAAACCGTACGATGTTTTCATAAGCTACTCACGGCAGGATGGTGCACTCGTCGATCGATTGAGCCGCGGCCTTCGAAGGAGGAGCGTGAAGGTATGGCGTGACGAACATCGGATGAGGGCTGGGAACCCGGTGCGAAAGACGATCGAAGATGCAATCGGGGGATGTCACTCCTTCGCGGTGGTATTGACCGAACACGCTGTCAAGAGCGACTGGGTACGGCGAGAGATCGACGAAGCTTTGAATGTCCGCGACCAAGGCGAAATCGAGATTCTTCCTCTCCGTTGTGGCGACTGCGAGCTCCCGGATGCGCTCGCCGACTTTCATTGCCTCGATTTCAGACTTGATGCGGCCTTCGAAGATCGCGTGACGGAGATGACTCGTGCTCTTCGCGACCATACGGCGCGAGCGGCACGAAAGCTCCGGTAGAACTCACCGAGCCTCGCCTCGGTGAACGTCCCAAAGGGGCGGCATGCTACGATGCGTTCATGCCGCTGACCGCCGAAAAACTCCGGGATGAGGCGCTGCGTCTGCCGCAAACAGAGCGCGCCCGGTTAGCGGCCGACCTGCTCGAGAGCCTGGAAGACACGGAAGAAGCGGTGGAGGCGGCGTGGGCTGCTGAGATCGAGAAACGTGTCGCGGCGATCCGGGCAGGCGAGGTGGGGAGCACGGACTGGCGCGTCGTCCTCGCTGAGGTCGAACGCGAAGTCCTCGGTCGTTGAAGCCGGTTACGATCTCCGATCCGGCGCGCGAGGAGTTCCGCGACGCCGCCCGCTGGTATCGCGATCGTGACGAGAGAGTTGCGGCGAGGTTCACCGCCGAGACCGGTCGGATCCTCGAGCTGATCGGCCGCTTTCCGAACATCGGAAGCCGTGTGCCGGGCATCGACGATCTCGCCGTCAGACGGATGCCGGTACATAACTTCCCGTATCATGTCGTGTTCATCGACCTCGGTGATCGCATTGAAATCGCCGCGTTCGCTCACAAGCGAAGGCGGCCCGAGTATCTCGTGGAGCGTTTGCGGCGCTTCTGATAGGAAACCCGAGGACCGAGGACCGAGGACTCGGACGCGATACCATTCGCGCCGCATGCAGAACCAGCTCTTCATCAACGGCGAATTCGTTGACGCCGGCTCGGGCGAGACGTTCGTCACGTCCAACCCTGCCACCGAGGAAAAGATCACCGACGTCGCGTCGGCGGGCGCGGACGACGTCGATAAGGCGGTCCGCGCGGCGCGGGCGCAGATGGAGCCGGGGAGCGAGTGGCAGAAGATGAAGCCGCGTGACCGCGGCAAGATCCTCTTCCGCATCGCCGAGATGCTCAGTGCGCGCGCCGAGGAGATCGGGAAGATCGAGACGATCGACAACGGCAAGCCGATCTTCGAGTCGCAGTACGTCGATACCCCTGCCGCCGCCGAGTGCCTCTACTACTTCTCCGGATGGAGCGGCAAAGTCACCGGCGAGACGATCCCGGTCGCCGACAACGCGTTCACCTACACCCTGCGCGAGCCGATCGGCGTCGTCGGGGCGATCACACCGTGGAACTTCCCGCTCATGCTCGCCGTCTGGAAGATCGCCCCGGCGCTGGCGTGCGGCAACACCGTCGTCATCAAACCGGCGTCGAACACGTCGCTCTCGCTCCTCAAATTCGCCGAGTACGCGAAAGAGTGCGGTCTTCCTGCCGGCGTCCTGAACGTGATTCCGGGGAAGGGGAGCGTCGTCGGTAACGCGATGGTCGACCATCCCGGCATCGACGCCATCGCCTTCACCGGCTCGACCGAAGTCGGCCGCCAGCTCATGGCGCGCGCGGCGAACACACTCAAGAAGGTCTCGCTCGAGCTGGGAGGGAAGTCGCCGAACATCGTCTTCGCCGACGCCGACCTCGATGCGGCCGCCCGCGGCGCCCTGAACGCGATCTTCTACGGAAAAGGCGAAGTCTGCGCCGCCGGTTCGCGGCTGCTGGTCGAGGACGCGGCGCACGACGAGCTGATGGCCAAGGTGATCGACCGCGCGAACAAGATGGTCGCCGGCGATCCGCTCCATCCGAAGACGCGCCTCGGCGCGATCGTCTCCAAAGAGCAGATGGAGAACGTCCTCCGCTACATCGAAGCGGGGAAGAGCGAGTCGAAGCTCGTCGCCGGCGGCGAGCGGACCGACATCGGGACAGGGAAAGGCTACTTCGTCAAACCGACGATCTTCGACGACGTGCAGCCGGACGCGAAGATCGCGCGCGAGGAGATCTTCGGCCCGGTTCTCGCGACCATCCGTTTCAGCGATGCCGATGACGCCGTCGCGAAAGGAAACGCGACGGTCTACGGTCTCGCGGCCGCCGTCTGGACCCGCGACATCTCGAAAGCGCACCGCATCGCGCGGGCCATCAAAGCCGGCACCGTCTGGATCAACACCTACAACCTCTACGACCCCGCGCTCCCGTTCGGCGGCTTCAAGGAGTCAGGCTTCGGCCGCGACCAGGGCCGCGACGCGCTCGACAAGTACACGCAGACGAAGAGCGTGTGGGTGAACCTCTAGCGGGGAGATGGGAGAGCGGAGAGCGGAGAGGACGCACCGTCTCCGCTCTCCCCTCTCCGCTCTCATACGGCTTGTGGCAACAGCCGTGCACGCCCGTGCTATAGAATTCGCGCGTTTTTTGCGAGAGGGATACGCAATGAAGAAAAACTTATTCGTGGTGGTGTTCAGCGCGATCGTGGTCGCGGTCGCCGGCTGTGCGCCGAAGTCTGAGACCGGAACCGGAACGACGACCGCCGGCGGCGGCGAGATCCTCGTCGGTGAATACGGGTCGCTCACCGGTCCGCAGGGGACGTTCGGCACGTCGACGCACAACGGCATCATGATGGCGATCGACGAGATCAACGCCAACGGCGGCGTCAACGGCAAGAAGATCAAGGTGATCACCGAGGACGACCAGTCGAAGCAGGAAGAGGCGGCCACGGCCGTGACGAAGCTGATCTCCGAGAACAACGTCGTCGCGGTCCTCGGCGAAGTCGCGTCGTCGTGCTCGCTCGCCGCGGCGCCGATCTGCCAGCAGAACAAGGTGCCGATGATCACCCCGTCGTCGACCAACCCCGAGATCACGAAAAAGGGCGACTACATCTTCCGCACTTGCTACACGGACGACTACCAGGGCCACTCGCTCGCCGACTACGTTCTCAGCGAGGGCGTCAAGAACGCGGCGCTGCTGACCGACGTCAAGAGCGACTACTCGCAGGGCCTCGGCCACTTCTTCGAGGAGCGCTTCACGGCCGGCGGGGGCAAGATCGTGGCGCGGGCCAGCTATGCGAACGGCGACAGCGACTTCCGCGCGCAGCTCACGACCGTCAAGGCGTCGAATCCGCAGATCCTCTTCGTGCCGGGCTACTACACCGACATCGGCCAGATCGCGCAGCAGGAGCACGACCTTGGCCTCAACGCGCCGCTCGTCGGCGGCGATGGCTGGGAATCGCCAAAGCTGCTCGAGATCGGCGGCAAGGCCCTCGAAGGGTCGTACTACTCGAACCACTACTTCTACGGCGATCCGGCGCCGATGGTGCACGAGTTCGTGCAGAAGTACAAAGACCGTTTCGGCGCGACGCCTGACGGCATGGCGGCGCTCGCGTACGACGCGGCGCGCGTGCTCGCCGACTCGCTCAAGCGCGCGAAATCGACCAAGGGAAGCGACATCCGCGACGCCATCGCGGCGACGAAGAACTTCCAGGGCGTCACCGGCACTATCACCATCGGCCCCGACCGGAACGCCGTCGGCAAGAAGCTCGTCATCGAAGAAGTCAAGGGCGGCCAGCTCACGCTGAAGGCGACGGTCGACCCGCAGAAGAACGTTACGGGAGCGGCAACAGCAACTCACTAGTGCAGATCCTTCTCCAGAACCTGCTCAACGGGATTGCCGCCGGGTCGATCTATGCGCTGATCGCCCTCGGGTACACGATGGTGTACGGCATCCTGAAGCTGATCAACTTCGCGCACGGCGACGTCTTCATGCTCGGCAGCTTCACCGGCTACTACGCCGGCCGGTGGGCTGCCGCGCACATCCACGGCGAGGACAACGCCCCGACCTTGTTCGTCGCCGGCGGCATCATGCTGCTGGCGATGATCGTGTGCGGCCTCTTCGGCTACCTCAACGAGAGGATCGCCTACCGGCCGCTCCGGAACGCGCCGCGCATCGCCTCGCTGATCACCGCGATCGGCGTCTCGTTCTTCCTCGAGTACGGCGGGCAGTTCGTCTTCGGTCCCGATCCGAAGTTCTTCCCGACGCTCGTTCCGAAGCACATCGTCCACCTCGGCGGCATCGTCACGACGAACTACCAGCTCATCGTCCTCGGCGTCGCGCTCGTGTTCATGGCGCTGCTGCAGTACATCATCTACGGCACGAAGTTCGGCCGCGCCATGCGCGCCGTCTCGTTTCACTTCGAGACGGCGTCGTTGATGGGGATCCCGACCGATCGCATCATCTCCATCACCTTTGTCCTCGGCTCCGTCCTCGCGGCGGTGGCCGGCATCCTCTACGGCCTCTCGTACCCGAAGATCGATCCGCTGATGGGGATCATGCCGGGACTCAAGGCGTTCGTCGCCGCGGTCCTCGGCGGGATCGGGAACGTGCCGGGGGCGGTGGTCGGCGGCCTGATCATCGGCATCGTCGAGGCGTTCGTCGGCGGCAGCTCGTTCTCGAACTACCGTGACGCGATCGCGTTCGTGATCCTGATCGCCATCCTGTTGTTCCGTCCCAGCGGCCTGTTCGGGAAGTCCGAAGCGGAGAAAGTATGAACCGGTTGCCATGGTGGCTCCGCGACATCGCAGGTCTCGCGATCGCGATCGTGGTGCTGCTCGCCGTCGGCTACGGCCTCGACCGCATTCCGATCGGCGGGATGGCGTACTACAAGCGCGTCATCGTGCTGATGGGGATCAACATCATCCTCGCGGTCTCGCTGAACATCATCAACGGACACGCGGGTCAGTTCTCCCTCGGCCACGCCGGTTTCATGGCGGTCGGCGCGTACTTCTCCGCGTTTCTCACCTTCTTCTACTTCTCGCCGATCGTCGACAAGATGCCGGAGGGATCGCAGCAGTTCGCGGCACAGAACGCCTTTCTGCTGCTGTCCGTGCTCCTCGGTGGCGGGCTCGCGGCGGTCGCGGGATTTCTCGTCGGGCAGCCGTCGCTGCGGTTGCGCGGTGACTACCTCGCGATCGTCACCCTCGGATTCGGCGAGATCATCCGCGTGCTGATCCTGAACATCGACAAGATCGGCGGGGCGCGTGGCTTGTCCGGGATCCCGAAGTGGGCGGACTTCTTCTGGATTTACTTCTTCGTCGTCGTGACGGTGTTGATCTCGTGGCGGCTCGTGAAGTCGTCGGTTGGTCGCGCGTTCCTTTCGGTGCGCGAGGACGAGATTGCCGCCGAGGCAATGGGCGTCGATACGACGAAGTACAAGGTGAAGGCGTTCGTCATCGGCTCGTTCCTCGCGGGAGTCGCCGGCGGGCTGTTCGCCCATTTCATGATGTACCTGAACCCGACGATGTTCATGTTCATCAAGTCGTTCGAGGTCGTCGCAATGGTGGTCCTCGGCGGTCTCGGCTCGATCAGCGGCTCGATCGTCGCCGCGATCATCCTGACGTTCCTCCCCGAGGGCCTGCGCTCCGTGAAGGACTACATCCCGGGCGGCAAAGACCCCCGGATGGTCATCTACTCCCTGATGCTGATCACCCTCATGCTCACGCGCCCGCAAGGCATCTTCGGCCGTCGCGAGCTGTGGGAAGTCCTCGCGCGCCGCAAAGACGTCGAGCCTCAGAGCGAAGTCGAATGAGAGTCAGATTGCACGAGCCCCTCATCCGCCTTCGGCACCTTCTCCCCGCTTCGCGGGGCGAAGGGCTCTCGATTGATAGATCTCGCGATGCCTTCCCATCGAGCGGCCTTCTCCCCCGCGACGCGGGGGAGAAGGTGCCGAAGGCGGATGAGGGGGCGTGCGCCACATGAGCACCAACGCGCCGCTGCTCGACGCGAGCGACGTCACGATCCGCTTCGGCGGACTGACGGCGGTCGACAATTTCAATCTGCAGATCCGGCAGCACGAGCTGGTCGGGCTGATCGGACCGAACGGCGCCGGCAAGACGACGATCTTCAACCTGCTCACCGGCGTGTACAAGCCGACCGAGGGAGCGATCCGGATCGTCGGTACGCCGACCGCCGATTTGAAGGCGAATGAGATCACGGCCCTCGGCATCGCGCGTACGTTCCAGAACATCCGGCTCTTCAAAGAGCTCACGGTGCTGGAGAACGTCAAGATCGGTGGGCATATCCACTACAAGTACTCCGCGACCGCGGCCGTCCTGCATACGAATCGCTTCACCGCCGCGGAAGCGGCTGCCGAGGAGGACGCGCTGAAGCTCCTCGAGATCTTCGGCCTGCGCGACCGGGCGCAGGTGTACGCGAAGAACCTCCCGTACGGCGACCAGCGGCGGCTCGAGATCGCGCGCGCTTTGGCGGCGCGTCCGCGCCTGCTGCTCCTCGACGAGCCGGCCGCGGGGCTCAACGACCGCGAGACGCTCGACCTCATGGAGACGATCCATGGCATCCGCGACCGGTTCGACATCGCGATCCTCCTCATCGAGCACAACATGGAGCTGGTGATGGGGATCTGCGAGCGGATCCTGGTGCTCAGCTTCGGGAAAGTCATCGCGCATGGGACGCCGGCCGAGGTGCGGGCGAATCCGATCGTCATCGAGGCGTATCTCGGCGAGCCGGTGGAGGCTCACGCATGACGGCGATGCTCTCCGTCAGCCAGCTCCGCGTCTCGTACGGCGAGATCGAGGCGCTGCACGGCATTGATCTCGAAGTGAATGAAGGGGAGATCGTCACACTCATCGGCGCGAACGGCGCCGGAAAGACGACGACGCTCCGGACGATCTCCGGCCTTTTGAAGCCGAAGCACGGCAGCGTCCATTTTCACGGCGGCGACATCACCGGCGTGAAGCCGCACATCATCACGGCCAAAGGCATCTCGCACGTGCCCGAGGGCCGCGGGATCTTCGCGAACCTGACGGTCTCCGACAACCTGGAGCTCGGCGCGTACCTCCGCAAAGACAAGGTCACGAAGCAGGAGTACGACCGGATCTTCTCGCTCTTCCCGGTCATCAAGGAACGCCTGAAGCAGAACGCCGGAACGCTCTCCGGCGGCGAGCAGCAGATGCTCGCGATCTCGCGCGCGCTGATGTCGAAGCCGCAGGTCCTGCTCCTCGACGAGCCCTCGCTCGGCCTCGCTCCGCAGCTCGTCCAGACGATCTTCCGCGTCATCCGCGAGATCAACGCCGAAGGAACGACCATCCTCCTCGTCGAACAGAACGCCCACATGGCGCTCGTCACCGCACACCGCGGCTACGTCATGGAAACCGGCCGCATCGTGCTGCACGACGACACGAAGGCGCTCCTCGCGAGCGACCGGGTGAAGAAGGCCTATCTGGGAGGATAGGGCTTAGGGCTTAGGGCTTAGTGGTTAGGAAAGCGTTACCTAAGCACTAAGCACTACGCACGAAGCACTCCTCTCGGTTATCCTCTCGGCACTTCCAGTCCCGCAAGGAGAAAACGATGGCCCTGTTTGCGCGAAAACCGCTCGAGCTATTGCTCGAGGAGATGAAGGGCGAGCACCGGCTGCGGCGCGTGCTCGGTCCGGTCCATCTCACCAGCCTCGGAATCGGCGCGATCATCGGCGCCGGCATCTTCGTCGCGACCGGCGCGGCGGCCCACAACGTCGCCGGCCCGGCTCTGATGCTGTCGTACACCGTCGCCGGCATCACCTGCGTCTTCGCCGCGCTCTGCTACGCCGAGTTCGCGTCGATGGTTCCGGTCGCCGGTTCCGCGTATACGTATGCGTACGCCACCCTGGGCGAGCTGTTCGCCTGGATCATCGGCTGGGATCTCGTGCTCGAGTACGCCGTCGGATCGGCAACCGTCGCGACAGGGTGGTCCGGCTACTTCCAGAACGTATTGGCGAAAGTCGGACTGGCGTTTCCCAAGACGCTCCAGATGAGTCCATGGCGGTACGACAACGGCCAGTTCGTGTCGACCGGCTGCTACATGAACCTGCCGGCCATCCTCATCGTCATGGTCATCACCTTGATCCTGGTCAAAGGCATCCAGGAGAGCGCGAACTTCAACGCGACGATGGTCTTCATCAAGGTCGCCGCGGTCATCTTCGTGATCATCGTTGGCGTCATGTACATTGACAAGGCCAACTGGCATCCGTTCGCGCCGTACGGCTGGACGGGGCTCAACTTCTTCGGCAAGCACATCGCCGGCATGAAGAACGCGGGAGGTGAGCCGGTCGGCATGCTCGCCGGAGCCGCGATCATCTTCTTCGCCTACATCGGCTTCGACTCCGTGTCGACGCACACGGAAGAGGCGAGAAACCCGCAGCGCGACGTGCCGATCGGCATCGTGGTCTCGCTCATCGTCTGCACGGTCCTCTACATCGCCGTCGTCGCCGTCCTCACGGGCATGGTCAAGTACGACCAACTCGACATCAACGCGCCGGTCTCGCTGGCGTTCAAGACGAAGGGCATCGGATGGGCGGAAGCGATCATCGCCTGCGCGGGCGTCGCCGGCATCACGTCGGTCATGCTCGTCATGATGCTCTCCGGCCCGCGCGTCTTCCTCGCGATGGCGCGCGACGGCCTGGTCTCGAAGGAGTTCTTCGGCGCGGTGCATCCGAAATTCCACACGCCGTGGAAATCGACGATCCTCATCGGCTGCGGCGTCGTCCTGATGGCGGGCTTCCTCCCGCTCGACGCCCTGCTGCTGCTGACGAACATCGGAACGCTATTCGCGTTCGTCATCGTCTGCCTGGCTGTTCTCATCATGCGGAAGAAGTACCCGGCTGCGGAGCGGCCGTTCCGCTGCCCGTGGGTGCCGTTCGTCCCGGTGATGGGCGTTCTGTGCTGCCTCATGCTGATGTTCTCGCTCCCCGCCGCCAACTGGTTCCGTCTCTTCGTCTGGATGGCGATCGGCCTCTGCATCTACTTCTTCTACGGCCGGAAGCACAGCGTCATGACGATGGAGCTCAAGAAGGAGCTCTCCCAGCACGGCGCCGGCGGGGCGTACGTATCGGGGACGCACGAGTCTTAACTGAGTTAGACGGGAGATCGGAGAGGGGAGAGCGGAGATTTGCTCTCCCTTTTCTTTTCTCTCCGCTCTCCGCTCTCCGCTCTCCGCTCTCCCATCTCCCCTCCACCCCGGGCTCACGATTTGCACACCTCAGTCCGTCATCACGGAAGGAGGCTGTATGTCCCGAACCACGTGCGCCATCGCACTCGTTCTTCTCGCCGCATTGCCCGCCGCGGCGCAGCAGAACACGCCGGCGACGGCGATCGCGCAGCAGGAGCTCGACAACCTCACGCAGGCGCAGACCACACTCCATTCAGCGGAACAGGCGGGAGCAGACAGGTACGCCAAGTCGCTCTACGACGAGGCTATGTTCAACATCCAGTTCGCACAGCAGAACTGGAACGCGGCGAAGAAATCGTCGCAGGACGAGGCGAGGCTTCGCGCGATCGA
>DASYSN010000020.1:0-8025 GCA_036003305.1 Thermoanaerobaculia bacterium | reverse complement strand
CACCACAATCGACTTCCCCGTCGCGCGGTGCGTGGTCGAGCCGTCGATCACCGCGATTCCGACGTCGGCGTAGTCGGCGGACAGGATGTTCGCACGGTGGCCGGGTGACTCCATCCAACCTTCGACGAGCAGCTCGACCGTCTCGAAGCCGGTGGCGAGGTTCTCGCCGGCGAAGCGGAAGTCGTAGCCGTGCGGCTTGAGCCAGACGAACGGCGAGCGGCCGTCGGGCGCGTCGTGCGACCAGTATTCGAGGTCCTCCATGTCCTGCATCCGGTCGCCGGCGGCGGCCACCAGCCGCGGATCGAAGTGCAGCGGCGAGAGGCCCTCCTTCGCGCGATAGGAGTTCATCTCCGAGAGGACCGTGTCAGGAGTGATGTCCGCCGCGAAAAGCGGCGTTGCAAACGCGAGCAGAAGCGCAGCGAGAGTGATCCGGGACATGGGGGCTTTCCGTTAGTCGACGCCGTCAGGACGGACGCGTAAGAAGAACGTACACGCTTTACCGGTCTTTGATTCCACCCAAACCGAGCCCGAATGCGCCACCGCGAACTCGCGAGCCTTGAAGAGACTGCGGCCCGTGCGCTCGGTCGACTGCGGGTTCCAGATGAAGTCGGGCTCGAAGATCTGCACGCGCAGGTGCTCGGGCACCAGCGGGCCGTTGTCCATCACGAAGAACAGCAGGAGCGGCTTGTTCTTGTGCTCCATCCAGCGGACGCCGATGACCACCTGGCCGCCCGCCGGGACGTAGTGCAGCGCGTTGTCCATCAGGATGCTGAGCGCGTCGACGAGCTGCTCGCAATCGCGGAAGTGCTCGTCGAGCTCCTGAACGTCGATCTGCAACTGGATGCCCTTCAGATCGGCGAACGTGCGGAAGCGGTCGGCGACGCGGTGTACCAGATCCGTGACCGTCGGCAGCTGTCGTGTTTGAGTCGACGGATCGCCGACCTCCGGCGCCAGCTCGAGCGACGACAGCACCTGATCGATCGTCGCCGCGGAATCGGCCAGGAACGGATCGTTGCCGCCGCGCGCGCGAGAGCCGGCGATGAGCGAGTCGCGGAGCGAGCGCAGCGGACCGAGGACCGTCTCGCGGACGTACGTGAAGAACGGCGCGTTCGCCGAGGCGTCTGCGTAGCGGAAGATGAGCACGGCGCCGCTCGCGCCGCCCGAGAGCGGGACGAGCGTGAAGAGAATGTTCGTGTTGCGGACGCGCAGTCCTGCCGTGGCGGGCGTCGAGAGCGGTCCGATGCGGATGCCGATGTGCGCCTCGATCGTCTGGAGCGACCCGAGGTCCGCCTGCGTCGCGTCGAACAGCTTCTTCGCGTCGTCCGAGACGTACTTCACGCTGCGGTCGGGAGCCACGAGGATCGACGGCACGCCCGCGACCATCAGCAGGCTGACGATGCTCGTGATCGCCGGAGTCGCCGCCTCGACCGGGAACGGAACCACCGGCGCTTTCGGGAAGGGATCGATGTCGGCGATCGGAACGGTCGCCGTCTGCACGCGCTCCTGACTCATGCGTTCCTGAGCCCGCGGCGCAGGCGGCTTTGGCGCGGCTGCCGGAGGCGGGGGAGCGGGTGCAGCTACCTTCGCAGCCTCAGCCGGCTTCGCCAGCTGTTCAGTAACGGCCGGCTTCGCCGTCTTGCGAGGCTTATCGCACTTCCCGCAAAGAATTCCTTGCGAGATCGCCGCACCACACATGAAGCACTTAGCCATGGAACGTCAGCTTCCGGGTCGCCGATCTTACGCCCGGCGTCGGCATCCGGCAACCGGCATCCGTCCGTTACTCGGATGCCGGATGCCGGATGCCGGTGATATGTTCCAGCCCATGACGAACATCGTCGTGATCGGTGCCGGAACGATGGGCAACGGGATCGCGCACACCGCCGCCGCGAGCGGCTTCCCGACCACGCTGATCGACGTCGACCAGCTGATCCTGGACCGCGCCATGTCGACCATCTCGGCCAACCTCCAGCGCGGCGTCGATAAGGGAAAGATGACCGCCGACGAGAAGCAGTCCGTCCTCGGCAGGATCAACGCGACCTCCGACATGGCGGCCGTCGCCGAGGCCGACCTCATCGTCGAAGCGATCATCGAGAACCTCGCTGCCAAGACCTCGCTCTTCCAGAAACTCGACGGCCTTGCGAAGCCGGAGTGCATCCTGTCGAGCAACACCTCCTCGATCTCGATCACCAAGATCGCCGCCGCCACGAAGCGGCCCGAGAAAGTGATCGGGATGCACTTCATGAATCCGGTGCCGGTGATGACGCTCGTCGAAGTCATTCGCGGCATCGCGACGTCGGACGAGACCTACCGCGTCGTCGAGGACCTCGCGAAGCGGATGGGGAAGACGCCGATCGAAGTGAACGACTACCCCGGCTTCATCTCCAACCGCGTCCTGATGCCGATGATCAACGAAGCGATCTTCGCGTTGTATGAGGGCGTCGCGGCTCCGGAAGCGATCGACGGCGTGATGAAGCTCGGGATGAATCACCCGATGGGACCCCTCACCCTCGCCGACTTCATTGGCCTCGACGTCTGCCTCGCGATCCTCCGTGTGCTCGAAGAAGGATTCGGCGATCCGAAGTACCGGCCGTGTCCGTTGCTGGTGAAGATGGTCGATGCGGGATGGCTGGGAAGAAAGACGAAGCGAGGGTTCTATTCGTATTAACCCGTGATTCGGCATCCGGCATCCGGCATCCGGCATCCGACGTCGCATCACGGATGCCGGATGCCGACGCTCAGAATGCCGACGTTCATCCTTGTGTTTTAATCCGCGCAATCACCATGCTCTGCCAGACCTGCGGTGCCTTCAACGACGACGAACGGGAGTATTGCTCCCGCTGTCAGAACAAGCTTCTCGTGCTCTCGGGCGTCAACGCGTTCGAGGAGGATGAGAACGAGGACTACGAAGAAGAGGACGACGTATCGCTCGACGAGCACCTTCTGGAGCGCGTTTCCGCGCTCGAAGAGATCGTCAAGCGTTCCGCCGAGACCATTCGTTCGCTCGTCGACGCCGTCAGCAAGCACGAGCGCGCCATCTTCATCAACCAGACCGGCCTCCTCTCCGCGAAGGAACTGCTCGAAAAGAAGAACCTCGTCTCGCCCGACGAGCTGGTCGAGCTGTGGGAATCGAAGATGGGCGAGCAGATGCTCGCGCTCGAGAAGAAGCAGCGCTTCAACGAGCGGCGCGACCGCATCGTCTCCCTCTTCCGCGGCGACAAGAAGGATCGCTTCCACCAGTTCGTCAAAGAGTCCGACAACGCGTTCGACGCCTTCGATCCCGAGCGCGGGATGAAAGCGCTCGAGGAGGCGTTCAAGCTCGATCGCGACAACTACGAGCTCTCGTTCTTCCTCGGCGAGATGTTCTTCAACGACGGCAATCTCGACCGCGCCAAGTCGTACCTCGAACGCACCCTCGAAGTGCAGCCGGATCACTTCGACGCCGCGGTCTTCTACGGCGTGCTGCTGCATGAGCGCCAGGACCTCAAAGGCGCCGAGCGCTGGCTACGCCGCGCCATCCAGATCTCCCAGGAGTCGTTCCTCCCCTACTTCTCGCTCGGCGCCATCTACGCGCGCAAGGGCAAGCTCCTTCGCGCGCAGAAGTTCCTCGAGAAGGCGGTGCAGCTCGAGCCGCTGCCGCAGGCGTTCTACCTCCTCGGCACGATCTTCTACGAGAAGGGGCAGCTCGAGCGCGCGATCAAGTCGCTGCAGGAGGCGATCAAGCTCGACCCCGATTTCGAGGAGGCGATCTACCACCTCGGCCTCTGCTATCTCGACCGCAACTGGAACCGCAAGGCGGTGCAGTGCTTCCAGGAGGCGCTGGAGCTCAATCCGAACAAGATGGAGTACCAGCAGGCGGCCCGGATCTACGAGGGCATCTCGGGACACGTCCCGGTCGAAGGCCCTGCGGCCGCCGAGCTGTCGGAAGCCGAAGCGCTCGCGACGGCCGGCAACTACAAGGACGCGCTCGACCACTACCGGCGCGCGTCGCAGGACGATCCCGAGAACGTCAACATCCTGATGCCGTACGCGCTCCTCTGCTCGCACCTCGACCTCAACGGCGAGGCGATCGCGGTCGCGCGGCGCGTGCTGAAGCACCGTCCCACCGAAGTCGTCGCGGCGGCGGCGTACACCACGCTCGTCGAAGCGCTGCGCGCCGAGGGAGACTACAAGGAAGCCAACCGCGCGCTCGAAGAGATGCTCCACGAGTACAGCTCGAACTACGCGAAGGCGATCGCCTACTACGAGAAGGCGTACAACCTGGCGGAGATGGAAGAGAACCTCGACGAGGCGCTCGAAAGCGCGCAGCTCGCGCTGCGCTACTCGCCGAAAGAGCTCCGCCAGTTCCCCCTCGCGGCCCTCGGCTGGGTGTACTTCAAGAAGCGCGACTTCGGCAACGCGGTCGACTTCCTCACGAAGTCGGCCGACCTCGGCCCCACCGCCACGAACCTCATGCACCTCGGCATGGCCCTCCTCGAGAGCGGCCAGAAAGACCGCGCCCGCGCCGTCTTCCGCCGCGCCAAGACCTTCAAGACGAAAGGCGCCGGGTTGGAAGAGAAGATCCTCGAGCAGGTGCGGACGACAACGAAGCTGATCGACCGGTTGCATCAGCGGCGCCGCAAGCTCGCGAAGAGCTGAGACGCTCGTCACGGGTGCTCCGTACAAGATCTGGTACGAGACACCTGTGCAGCGCATTCTCCCGTTCCTCCTCGCTGCTCTCTTGGTTGCGTCGTCATCGGACGCGCAGACCCTCACGCCCGAGCGGCGAGTTGCGCCGATCGGGCCGCTGACGAACGCCGCGTACGGGCAGACAAGTCCTGACGTCGCGTCGAACGGCGATGGATTCGTGGCGATCTGGGTCGACCAGCGTTCGACGCATCAAACAGTACCGGCGTATCCGCTCGTCAACGCGCTGTATGCGACGCACCTCAACGCCGACGGCTCCGCGAGCCCCGCAGAAGACATCCTGATCGCGGCGCCGATCTACGGAGGCGCGAAGATCGCGTCCGATGGAGACCGCTATCTCGTCGCGTGGGGTAGTGACGCAGGCATTGTGACGCTTCCGCTCACGAGCGACGGCCGCCCCGCGAGCGCGAAGGCGGCCCTGATCAACGGCACCGACAGTTATAGCTGGCCGGTTGCGCTGGCGTCGAACGGTTCCGGGTATCTGTTTTCCTTCTGGAACTTAGGGAGTCTCTACTGGGTGCCGCTCGACTCCAGCGGCCATGAGGCCGGACCGCCGCAAACAGCCGCATCGGCGGCGAACCCGCCCGCTTCGCTCGTCACCACGAACGACGGCGCTTACCACCTCATCTACACCGCCATGCATTGCCCCGGAAACGTCGCCTGCATATCTCCGATGTCAGACCTGACGATCGACTCGCACGGCGGCACGGTCTGGCGGGTGCTCGCGGACGGCTCGCCATCCGGCGTGTCCGCGGTTTCGACGGGTGACCGGATCGCGCTCGCATGGTTTGGAACGACGCAGCGATTGATGGAAGAGGTATTCGACACGAGCGATACGCCCGTTAGTGCGCCGCACGACCTCGGTGCGATCGACCCGGGCATCCCGCTGATCGCGTGGGATGGGGCGCGGCTCCTCGTCGTGGCGTCGAAAGAGCAGAACCTCGTCGGATTCCGCCTGACGAGCGACGGTACTCCGATCGACACCAGCCCGTTCGCCCTCGCCGGCTCACTGACCTACGGAAACGTGGCGCAGGCGCGCGGCGGGGCACGAGTCGCGCTCGTCTGGGCAGCACCGGTTGCCTATCTTTCGAATAGCGACATCTATGGACGAGTGGCGTCCGACTTCAACGAGCTCGCGAGCGCGCCGGCGACCGCGACGCGCCTCAGCAACGCACCGGAGGTCCAACACAGCCCCGCCGTCATTTCCCTCGGCAATCGCACGCTGACCGTCTGGCGCGGCGGCGATGACGGCTCGATCGAGGCGTCGCTCGACGGATCGGCGCCGATCGTCGTCGCACCAGCCGTCGCACTAGCAGGTGGCAGCAATCACGATCCCGACGTCGCGGTGATCGGCGATACCGCGATGATCGTCTGGCGCAGCGATGCGTCCTCCAAGCAGCGGGTGCTTGCACGGCGGATCGACAGCAGCGGCAATCTGCTCGATCCCGCTCCGATCGTCGTCGAGGCGAACGCCGTGACGTATGTCGTCCAGACGTTCAACCGCCCTTCGATCGCGACCGACGGACACGCCTATCTCGTCGCGTGGAGCGGAAACCACGAGGTCGACGCGAAGCGCGTCGCTGCTGACGGAACGCTCATCGACGAACACTCTTTCGTCGCGATGCACCCGAACTTTTTCAACTGCACCGCCGTGAAGGTCCTGTGGACCGGCGGTGTCTATCTCGTGGTCTTCGCCGAGGAACAGGAGCATGGGTTGGGGATTCCCGTTCCTGAAGTCGTCGGCATCTACGCATCGCGCGTCAGCAGCGCGGGGCTTGCGCTCGACAACACGTCAAACCGTCAGCTCTACTTTCAATACGGACAACTGAAGGGGCTCTCTGCCGCCGGGTCGGGCGACCGCGCGGTCGTCGCATGGGGAGAGGAAACGTTTAATGAAGATCCTCACTCGAGCGTGAAGTCTCTCGAGTTCTCCATTCAGTCCATCACACCGACGGCGACGCCGCAGGTCATCGACAGCCAGGCGTACCCGTGGAGCTATGGCCTGACGAGCGTGGCGGTCGCCGCACGCGGCGAGACCTTCGCAGTCGCCTGGAGCCGTGACGCCGGGAACGGCGAAGATATCCACGCGACGCTGCTCGCTCGCGGCACACCGTTTCTCCTCGCCGCCGAAGATGCTTACGGCGTCACTGCGATCCCGACCGCGGCGGGATTCCGCTTCACCTACGTCCGCACCGATCCGGCCGCGGCAAACGCCGCCCGGCTCTTCACGCGGGATCTCGTCTTGCCGGCCCCTCGGCGACGCGCAGTACAGTGATGCGAGCCATCTCCGTCGCTTTCGCCTTTCTCCTGAGTGCCGCAACCGCTACTGCCCAACTCGGACCGGAGACGCCCGTCACGACGGAGCCCGCGCAGTATCCGGCGACCATCCGCGCGGCGAATCACCAACTGACGGCATGGACGCACCCGACGACGTTCGAGATCCGGGCGCTTCTGGATGGGATGCCGCTATCGGTCGGCCGGTCGCACGAGTTCGGGATGGCGCCGGTGCTCGCGGCGGGTGACAGTTCCTTCCTGATCGTCTGGCTCGATCCCGAGCAGTCGATGCTCTTCGCACGCCGCCTCGCGTTCGACGGCTCGTTCCTCGACGCGGCGCCGATCGCGATCGGACCGGCGTCCTACTACACGATGAATGGATCGATTGCCGCGGCGGCCGAAGGCGCGGACTACCTCGTCTGGTGGGCGACCGAGCACGAAGTGACCGTCACGCGGCTCACCGGGAACACGTCGATGCCAATCGGCGAGCTGCCGTGGCAGGCAAGCTTCGGCACCCCGCAGATTCGCACGGTCGACGTTCCCGGGCAGAAAACGCGCGTCTTCTACGGCGATAACCGGTTGCTGCCGAACATCATCTGCGACCCTGTCTCGTGCTGGAACGGCTCCTTCGGGACGGTCGAGCCGAATGGAGCCGGATCGATCCGTTCGACTGAGATCTTCTCCGACGCGTATCAGGCAGGCCCGATCGCTGTCGTCAGTGACGGTTCTCGCTTCACGCTCCTGTGGTGGGGCACGCGTCACGATTGGACGCAGGCGATCTTCGCCGCTCAGCTCTCGCTCGCTCTCGACGTCCTGACGCCGCCAAAGGTCGTCTATGAAACCGGCGTCGGAAACTGGGAGCTGCCGCCGGGCCTCCGTGCCGCCTGGAACGGAACGGAGATCGTCGTCGCCTGGAGCTCGTTCAAAGCGTTCCGCGCCATTCGTTTGACGGGCGATGCCGCCGCCCTCGATCCCCAGCCGTTCGACATCGCCGCCCCCGGTGACTCGAACGCGCCGCCATCCGTCACAGCAACCGACTCCGGCGTCCTGTTCACGTACGCGAGCTGG
>DASYSN010000019.1:0-2685 GCA_036003305.1 Thermoanaerobaculia bacterium | reverse complement strand
ACGCCATGTCGAATCGTCCTCATCGATGACGATCCGGCAATCGTCCGGCTGCTGAAGAAGATTCTCACCGACCACGGCATTCAGGTGACCGCTTGTCCGACCGCCGCCGCGGGACTCGAGGTTCTCGAGCAGCAGGAGTGGGACATCTGTCTGCTCGACCGCGGACTGCCGGATTCGGACGGCATCGAGATCTGCCGGCGGATCAAGGCGGAGGCGCGCTTCGACGCGAGGCAGGTGATCATGCTGAGCGGCTACGACTCGCTCGAGGCCCTCGTCGAAGCGCTGAACCTCGGCGCCGACGACTACATCACGAAGCCGTTCCATTCCGCCGAAGTGCTGGCGAGGGTCAACGCGAGCCGGCGCGTCGTCGAGATGCAGCAGCAGCTCGTCGAGATGGCGCGGCAGCTCGAGGAGTTCTCCGGCCGCGACGATCTGACCGGCATTTTCAATCGCCGCCATTTCCGAAAAACCGTCGCGCGGGCGTTCGATCATTCGCGACGCTACCATCGGCCGCTCTCCGTCGCACTGATCGACGTCGATCATTTCAAGAAGGTGAACGACTCCTTCGGCCATCAGGCGGGCGACATCGTGCTTGCCGAGGTCGCGAAGCGGTTCATGCGATCGGTGCGGTCCTCCGACTATCTGGCGCGGTACGGCGGCGAAGAGTTCGTCGTGCTCCTTCCCGAGACGCAGCTCGGCGATGCGCTCACGTTCGGCGAGAAGCTGCGCGCGGCGATCGCCTGCGCACCGGTGCCGATTGCCGGCGGCGAAGCGCTTCCGCTGACCGTGAGCGTCGGCACGGCGAGTCTCGACCACACGCAGTTCAACTCCGCCGCCGAGATGATCCGCGCCGCCGACCAGGCGCTCTACCGCGCGAAACGCAACGGCCGCAATCGCGTCGAGGCGGAGCGCCGGCGCACGCAGCGGAGCACGGCGACGGCCAAGGTGCAGCCGACGGCGTAAATGATCGGCGCTGTCCTCGCGCTCCATCTTACGTATGCGCTCGCCGGCGGTCCCTATCGCGGGACGTACGAGGAGTGGGATACCGCGGCCGGCCTGCACCGCGAGGTCACGGACATCCCGGGCGTCTATCACGAAGACGCTGCATACGACGGCGAACGCGCGTGGACGTCCGACCTCTCCGGCGTCCCGCATCCGCTGAGCGGCGCGGCTCGCGCGCGTCTCATCGCGAAGGCGCATGAAGGCTCCCGTCTGTTTTCTCGTTGGAAAGAAACCGCGGGCGTTGACGTGCCGCACCGCATCGAGCGAACGGAAGACGTGCTGACGTTGCAATCGGCGTCAATGGAATCGATCGACCTCGAGCCGCCGCGCGTTCCGTCGCCGATGACTCGCCCCTCGGTCGTCGTGCCATTCGAGACGCAGGCGTTCCACATCTTCGTGCCGGTGCGCGTCAATCACGGCGAGCGGCAGTGGTTCGTGCTCGACACCGGTGCCGATCTCTCGTTCGTCACGCACGGACTCGAGGCCGCGAAATCGATCGAGACCTCCGGATCCGGCGGAAGCGTGCAGGCCGGCATGGCAGCGAACGTCGATCTGCAACTCGGCGGAGTGTCGGTGCCATTGAAGGTCATGGGGATCACTCCCGAGTCGGGCTTTTCAGCGCTGTGGGGGCGTTCCTTTGACGGCGTCGCCGGGTATGACGTGATCAGCCGCTTCGTCATCCGAATCGACTGGACGCACCGGAAGCTCACGCTCTTCGACCCGGCGCATTTTCGATATCGCGGCCGCGGCGCGGTCGTGCCGCTTCGTTTTCAGGGCAACAATATCGTCATTCCGGTGACGGTCACGGTTCCCGACGGCACGACGAAGGAGATCGAGTCGGTCGTCGACACCGGTTCCAGCGGCGCACTGTCATTCCGCGGCGGTTTCTCGCCAGATGTCGGAAAGACGATTGCCGCAGAGGGCTTCGGGGTCGGAGGCGCCTCGAAGACTTCGATCGGCCGTATCCGCGCGCTGACGATCGGGCCCTACGTGTTGGACGAGCCGATCGTGGAGCTGTCGCACGCGAAGCGCGGTACCGAGGCCGAGAGCGCTGTTCCCGCCAGCATCGGCGAGCGCATCCTCAGCCGCTTCACGGTCTATCTCGACTACGCGCACGAGCGGCTGATTCTCGAGCCGAATGTACGCCTGCGCGATCCGTTCGAGGCCGACATGAGCGGTCTCGATCTTCGCGCTGTCGACGGCGGCGTGAGGATCGTGAGCGTCCGCGAGGGGAGTGCCGGAGCGAAAGCAGGGTTGCAGCCGGGCGACGTCATCCTGTCGACCCCGATCTCGAATCTTCAGGAGCTCTTCCGGCGTCCATCCAATGTGACGGTCGAGATCGAACGGGGTGGAAAGACGCTCCACGTCGTCTTACGCCTTCGCCGCGAAGTGTGATGGGATCGCGGTCATGAACCTCGTTCCGCGCCGCGACCGTGGCGTCATCCGGCATCCGCATCAGACGTACGGCTCCTCGGTTGACGGCGTTCCGCTGACTGTCTTCCTCCCTGATTCCGGCAGCGCCGCAGTGCTGATCCTCGCGTCGATTCACGGCGACGAGGCGGAGACGACGGTCGTGGTGTCTGAGGCGTTGCGGACGCTGCCGGCGGGCGAGCTGAAGGCGGCGGTCATCCTCTGCGGCAATCCCGACGGCATGCTCCGCGGGACGCGTGGCAACGCGCGCGG
>DASYSN010000018.1:0-1953 GCA_036003305.1 Thermoanaerobaculia bacterium | reverse complement strand
GAGCGGGGCGAGGAGTGGACGAAGCGGCAGGAGATCATCGAGCGCTTCGATCAGATCCCCGCCGCCTTCCTCGAACAGATCCTGCGGAAGCTGATGGCGGGAGGCTTTGTCATCTCGCGCCGCGGAGCCGAGGGGGGCTTCCGGCTGGCGAAGCCGGCGGACAAGGTCGTGATCGCGGACGTCGTCCGCGCCATGGACGGTCCGCTCGCCCCCACTCGGAGCGTCAGCGAAAACTTCTACCAGCCGAGCCCTGTCGAGGCGTCCGTTGGGTTTCACGCGCTCTTCCGCAGAGTGCGGGACGCGATCGCGGAGATCCTCGAGTCAACGACGCTCGCCGACGTGATGGAAGACGAGCGGAAGCGCCGGAAGAGAAGGAAATGATCCGATCGCAGCCGCCGGTGCAGGGCGGCTGGGGGCCGCGCGCAACCGCAGGGAGAGAGATTCGCAGGCAGCAACTCAGCCCGGTCGAAAACTGAGTGCTTACGACTGCGACCGGAACACGTGGAGCATTATATAGGCGGCAATTACACTTGTCCACCCCTCCACATGTCTGACTCAGAAGAGTTACTTCGTTAGGTGGGTCGGCGAACCAGGCGCATCGCGAAGTAGCCGGCGCCGAGGATCCCGATGACCGTCGCGACGATGCTGAGCACTTTCGTCGCGCCGAGGAACAGCCACGGGTAGCGGACCATGTTGAGGATCAGCACGCCGGCCACGATGAGATAGAGCGCGACGCGCATCGCGTAGAGGATCGGTGTCGGTTTCTTGGCGCGCAGCGTGTCGCTCCAGAGGATCCAGAGCATCACGGTGATCGCGGCGATCGCCATCCCGGCGGGCGGGATCATTTCTTCGAGAACCTGTCGTACTCGGCCGGCTGATAGCCGAGGATCGGCTTGCCCTTGCCGAGCACGAGGGGACGCCGGATGAGGTTCGGCTCCTCCAGCATCAGGTCGATCGCCTGCTTCTTCGTCAGCTTGGAGGCGTCGAGACCGCGAGCCTTGTACGTCGGGCTCTTCGTGCTCATGACGCTTTCGACGCCGCGCTCGTCGATGAGCTTCTCGAGCAACTCGCGCGAGGGGCGGTCCTTTGCGAGATCGTGTTTCACCAGTTCGACGCCGCGACCTTCCAGGTCGGCTACCGCTTTGCGGCAGCTCGTTCAGCTCGGCTTCAGATAGATGTCGACTTTGCTCACTGTTTCCTCACCCACCATGCGTCGGCGCTCGATGCGCACGGCTGCTGCTGCGCCGCGCATGTCACCGTCCCCGCGATCTCCGCGATCATGGCCAGAACGTCGGGCGTGCACGTCCCCCCGCAGTGGCCGGTCGTGGCGCCGGTGCGCTTGGCGATCTCGTCGATCGTCTGCGCGTCGTCGCGGATCGCCCGTTCGAGCGTCCTGTATTTAATGTTGTTGCACCGGCACACGGTCTTCAGACCGCGAATCGCCGGATGCAGGGATGGGGAATCATCCATGGCGGGAGGGTAACACGATGCGCGCGGCCGCCCTTCCCCGCTCACTTCGGCGGCTTGGGCGCGAACGGCTTCCCGACTTTCGGCGAGCGGACGCGGTTCGGCTTCGCGGTCGTGATCGACGTCGGAAGGTTCAGCTTCGGCAATTTCCGCGAGAGCGAGAAGGAACCGCTCGCGGAGCGTTGCTTGCCGACGGCCGGTTTGCGCATGGCGACATGGTAATTGAATCGCGAACCGTTAAAATGTGCGCCGCGCAGCAACGGAATTTTGACGCGCTCGCCGCGTTACCGTTCGCGCCGTTTCGAGTGGGGCTGTAGCTCAATTGGGAGAGCGCCTGAATGGCATTCAGGAGGTCGTCGGTTCGATCCCGATCAGCTCCACCAACTCCCTTCCTTCTGCACTGGCATCCATGGGCGTAGCCTGGTGACTGCTTGAGCCAGCTCGTCTTCCTGACGTTCTTTCTCGGTCTCGTTTCGGGACGTCAGA
>DASYSN010000017.1:0-5675 GCA_036003305.1 Thermoanaerobaculia bacterium | reverse complement strand
GTCATCATGTCCTGCTTCGCGACGCCCATCGCCCAGGCGATCGGCGCGAAGATCCAGCCGAGCACCACGTCGAGCGTCGGAGGGAACCAGGCCAACTGCGAGTGCACCGCGCCGAAGATCCCGTTCACGAGCGCGATCAGCGCGATGAACGCGATCAGCATGCCGGCGACATTCAGCGACAGATGCAACCCTTCGATCGCCCCGCGGCCCGCCGCGTCGATGATGTTGACGTCCTGCTTCGGCACGATCACTTCCACGTCGCCGCCGGTCTTCGGCTGCTCGACCTCGGGGACGATGATCTTCGCCATCATGATCGCGCCGGGCGCCGTCATGATGACCGCCGTGAGCAGGTGGATCACGTCGACCTTCGCCACGAGCACGTACGCCGCCATGATGCCGCCCGAGATGTGCGCCATCCCGGCCGTCATGATCGTCATCAGCTCCGACATCGTCATCTCCGGCAGGAACGGCCGGATCGTCAGCGGCGCCTCCGTCTGACCCATGAAGATCGACGCCGCGACCGACGTCGACTCCGCGCCGGAAGCCCCCATGAACCTGCTCATCATCTTGGCGAAGAACCGGACGACGACCTGCATCACGCCGACGTAGTAGAGGATCGCGAAGATCGACGCGATGAAGATGATCGTCGGCAGCACCTGCGTGGCGAAGATGAACCCGACCGAGGTGTTCGCCTGGTCGCCGAGCACGCCGAAGACGAACTTCGAGCCCTCGCCGGTGTACGCGATGAACTTGTTGACGACTTCCTTCAGGTTCTCGAAGAGGTACTTCAGCAGGTTGTAGGCGAGGAAGATCACCACACTGAACGCGCCGAAGCCGTACCAGACGAATTTGCGCCCCGGTTCGGGGACCCGCGGCGCGAGGAAGTAGATGACCACCGCGACCCCGATGAAGACGAGCGAGGCCGCGAGCTGCGTCCCTCCCCACCCGAACAGGTGCGCGATCTCTTCACCCTTGAGCACGGCAATGGCGGTCACGACCTGGAGGATCAGCCCCCACATCACGGTGCGCCACCGGATCGCCCGCTTGTTGTTCGATAAGGCGAATGCGATCCCGAGGATTACAACGAATCCGATCAGCGCCGAGAAACGCTCCATGCCTGCTCTCCCTTGTGCCTTGAACCGATGCGAAGCCTTGTAGCTGAGCCGTGTACAGCGCGTCAAACAAAAAGTACACTCCGCCGCCATGCTAAAAGCCATCGATGAGGCTGTCGCGTATGTCCGCTCCCGCTCGCAGCTCGTCCCACGCGTTGGAATCGTGCTTGGATCGGGACTCGGCAACGTCGTCGACTCGATCGATGCGGAAGCGACCATTCCCTACGCCGACATCCCCGGCGCGAAGGCCTCAACGGTCTGGGGCCACTCCGGAAAGTTGATCCTCGGACACACCGCGAGCAAAGTCCCCGTCGCGGTGCTCAGTGGCCGCATGCATTTCTACGAAGGGCACGAGATGCCCGAAGTCATGCTGCTCTCCCGCGTCGTCGCGCGCCTCGGCATCAAGACGCTCGTCGTCACGAATGCAGCCGGCGGGATCAACACCAACTTCTCCGCGGGCGACCTGATGCTGATCTCGGATCACATCAACCTCTCCGGCGTGAATCCCCTCCGCGGACCGAACGTCGACGACCTCGGCCCGCGCTTCCCCGATATGAGCGACGCATATCCGCTCTCACTCCGCCAGCTCGCGCGGGAAGTCGCGGCGTCGCAGGATCTCCAGCTCCAGGAAGGCGTCTACCTCTTCCTCTCGGGCCCGACCTACGAGACGCCCGCCGAGATCCGCGCGTTCCGCGTCCTCGGCGCCGACGCGGTCGGCATGTCCACCGCCCCCGAGGTCATCGCCATGGCCCACATGAACATCCCGGTCCTCGGCATCTCCTGCATCACCAACATGGCCGCCGGCATCCTCCCGCAGAAACTGACGCACCAGGAAGTGATGGACACCACCGCCCGCGTCCAGAAGCAGTTCACCGGATTGGTGTTGGGAGTGCTCGATCGCCTGTAGAGCGCCTGGGAAGAAACCCTCATCTGTCATCCTGAGTCGCCGCAGCGAAGCGGAGGACGACGAAGGATCCGGTGCTGAAACTAGAAGCAGGTCCCAGCCACGGGTAGCTGGAACGCATGACTCGTTTCAGCACCGGATCCTTCGGTGCGCTACGCGGCTCCGCCGCTCCGCCACCTCAGGATGACAGAGCCCACTCCGGTTAAACTACGCAATAACAGTGATCCACTTCTACCACGTCACGAAGCGCTTCGACCGGTACTCGACGGCGCTGCATGACGTCACGTTCCACATCGAAAAGGGAGAATTCGTCTTCCTGACCGGCGCGAGCGGCGCGGGGAAGTCGACGCTCCTGAAGCTGATCCTTCGCCAGATCCGGCCGACGGATGGGCAGGTGGTCGTGAACGGACGGAACCTCAATGCGATGAAGCGGTCGCAGATCCCGATGTTCCGGCGGGAGCTGGGGTTCGTCTTCCAGGACTTCAAGCTGATCGAGCGAATGACGGTGTTCGAGAACCTCGCGTTCATTCTCACCGTCCTGAACGTTCCGGCGCGCGAGCACAAGAAGCGTGCGTATCAGGCGCTACGCGCCGTCGACCTCCACCACAAGCTGAGCGCGTATCCGCTCCAGCTCTCCGGCGGCGAACAGCAGCGCGTGGCGGTCGCACGCGCGCTCATCAACGATCCGCTCGTGCTCATCGCCGACGAACCGACCGGCAACCTCGATCCCGACCTGACGCGCGAGATCATGCAGATCTTCGTGAACGCGAATCTCCACGGCTCGACGGTCCTCCTCGCGACGCACGACCGCGACCTGATCCGCGACAGCGGCCGGCGCACGATCACGCTCGACGCCGGGCGCGTCATCGAAGAGAAGATGCCGACGGTCGAACGCGCGACCCGCAGCGAGGCGTTGTTTGGCATCGGTTAGCCTCCCCGCCGGCGAAACTCCTTCAAACACGTTCACCTGGTTCGTTCGCGAGGCGATCCGCCGCATCTGGGTCTCGAAGCGGACGAGCTTCCTCGCGATCTCGATGATCGCGATCTCGCTCTTCATCCTCGGCGCGTGCCTGCTTGTCGCGGAGAATCTCGAGCGCGCGGTCGAGCGATGGCAGGGGAAGTCGCGCGCCACCGTCTACTTCGACTCCGAAGCAACGCCCGATCAGATCCGAGCCGTCGACGCGTACCTGGCGCAGCACCCCGATCTCCGGAGCCGGCGGCTGATCACGCGCGAACAGGCGCTCGCGCGGTTCAAGTCGATGTTCACGAGCCTGAACGACATCGTCGACCAGCTCGACGACAACCCGTTCCCGCCGTCGTTCGAGATCGACGTCGCGCCGCGGGCGATTCAGTCGAAAGCGTTCGCCGACGAGATCGGAGGCTTGCGCAAACTGCCGGGCGTCGACGACGTGCAGTTCGACTGGCAGTGGCTGGCGCGCCTTCGCCGCCTCATCGACCTCGTCGATCTCGCCGGCCTCATCGCGGGAGGGATTCTCGCCATCGCGGCGGCGTTCACGATCGCGAACGTCATCCGCCTGACGATGCTGACGTACCGCGAGGAGATCGAGATCATGCGCCTCGTCGGCGCGACCGAACGGATTATTCGCGGACCGTTCATCCTCGAGGGCATCCTGCAAGGGACGATCGGCGGCGCCGTCGCGGTCGGACTCCTCTTCGCCGCCTTCACGCTCACCCGCCGCGCCGTCGCCACGCCGCAGTCGCTCGTCTGGAGCTTCCTCGTCTCCGGATTTCTGACGTGGCAGAAGATCGTCGCGCTGATCGCCGGCGGCACGCTCGCCGGCTGGATCGGAAGCTGGCTTTCCGTACGCGAGCGCGTGACCGAAGAAGCGTGAGGCGATAGCATCGCCGGCGCATGAAGCTCGTCGAGTGTGTACCGAACATCTCCGAAGGCCGGCGGCCGGAGATCTATGAAACCGTGGCGAAGGCGGCGGCGTCCGTCAGCGGCGTGACGCTGCTCAACATCGACCCGGGCGCCGACACGAACCGCACGGTCATCACGTTCGTCGGTGAGCCGGAACCGGTGCTCGAGGCGGCCTTCCGGCTGATCGAGAAAGGCGTCGAGCTGATCGACATGTCGACGCATCGCGGCGCACACCCGCGCATCGGCGCCGTCGACGTCGTGCCGTTCGTCCCTGTCTCCGACATGACGATGGACGATTGCGCCGTCCTAGCACGCCGCCTCGCCGAGCGCGTCGGCACCGAGCTGAAGATCCCGGTCTACCTCTATGAATTCGCCGCGAGCGCGCCGCACCGCCGCAACCTCGCCGACATTCGCGAAGGCGAGTACGAGGGGCTGAAGCAGAAGATCACGCATCACGACTGGCAGCCCGACTTCGGGCCGTCGGAGTTCATTCCGCGGTGCGGCGCCACCGTCATCGGCGCGCGCAAGTTCCTCGTCGCCTACAACGTCAACCTGAACACGCTCGACAAGCGGCTCGCCACGCGCGTCGCGTTCGACATCCGCGAGCGCGGCCGGATGAAACGCGACGACGAAGGCAATCCGATCGTCGACGCGAAGGGCGATCCGATGTGGGAGCCGGGGCTGCTCAAGTCGGTGAAAGCGGTCGGCTGGGTCATCCCGGAGTTCGGCACGGCGCAGGTGTCGATCAACCTCACCGATCTCGACGTGACGCCGCTGCATCTCGCGTTCGACACCTGCGACGAGCGCGCGCGCGAGCGCGGCCTCCGCGCCACCGGGTCCGAGATCGTCGGCTTGGTGCCGCTGTCGGTGCTGCTCGACGCCGGGCGTTATTACCTCGCGAAGATGGGACGTCCGACCGGTGTGCCGGAGTCGGCGATCGTTCACACCGCGATCCGCACGCTCGGGCTGTCGGAAGTGAAGCCGTTCGACCCGAAGGAGCGCGTCATCGAATACCGCCTCGCGCAGCAGCCTCGCCTCGCGGCGATGACGCTACGCGACTTCGCCGATGAGTTATCGAGCGAGTCGCCCGCGCCGGGCGGCGGCTCGGTCAGCGCACTCGCCGCTTCGCTCGGCGCCGCGCTCGCGGCGATGGTCGCGGTGCTGTCGCACACGAAGAAAGGCTTCGAGTCGAAGCAGACGGATCTCGACCGCATCGCGGTGCGGGGACAGGAATTGAAAGACGCGCTGCTCGCCGCCGTCGACGCTGACACCGCGGCGTTCGACCGGCTGCTCGAAGCGATCCGGCTGCCGAAGGATCATCCGTCACGCGATGCCGCCATCGCCGACGCGACGATCGGCGCCGCCGAGGTGCCCCTCGGCGTCCTCGAAAAATGCCCGGAAGTGATCGAGCTCTGACGCGAGATCGCGCGCATCGGATTGCAGGCGTCCCTCTCCGACGCCGGCGTCGGAGCTCAGGTCGCGCGCGCCGGAGCCGCCGGCGCGTACCAGAACGTCTGCATCAATCTCGCGAGCATCACCGACGTCCGCAAGACCGAGATCCTCGCGCGCGCCGACGCCGCGTGGACGCGCGCGCGTGAACTGCATGTGCAGGCGGAGAGTGAGATTCTGGACAAACTGCGGACTGACGCTTCTAGCTGATTCACCACACTTACTTCTCGAACTCCCACGCGACCTTCTTGAGCGCGCGGTCTGCGCGCTCAATGAGTTGAAGGATCTCTTTCTTGGCGTGGGCGGCGGAGAAGAATGCGGCTTCGAG
>DASYSN010000016.1:0-6601 GCA_036003305.1 Thermoanaerobaculia bacterium | reverse complement strand
GTCGACGACCGGCTTGCGGTCGCTGCCGATCGTCACCGAATTCACGGTGATGTGGAAGCCGGGGCGGATGTAGGCGATGCCGTCATCGCTCAGATACGCCTCGAGCTGACTCGGCGTATAGCGGGAAGCCTTCGCCGGAGCCGGCGACGTGGACGCCGGCGGCGTCACGGCACGCCGGGTGGCGGCGGACGCGGCAAGCGGAAGCATCACAAGAGCGAGCATCGCGGTTGCGATCGTCGTGCGAATGCTGTGGTGTTGTTTCATCGATGGTCTCCTCTAATTCGCTGATTGCATTGTTTCCTCACCCGGCTCGGTGACCTGTATCGCTTGCTTTGGGTCCGTGTGACGAAGCGCACATCGACCGACGACGACCATCGCGCTGCCGTAAGCGGCAAAGGCCGCGACGAGCATCAGCGCGGAGCCGATCCGGACGTCTTCGATGAGCAATTGGAGACCGCCGATGACGAGGACCGCTCGGGCCAGTCCGATCGCACCCGCCGCCCACGAGAAGCGCGCGACGAGCGCCAGCGCGGCCGCGACAGCCGCGAGCGACACGGTCCGGATGAGCGCCAGGGCCATCGGATCCGACGGCTGGATCAGATGGACTGCAGCGTAAACTACGCATACCAAGGAACCTGCTGCCGCAACGGCGAGCGCCGTCCCGCGGGCGAACCGCTCCTCCACCCTGGCGATGACGACGACCGCCGCCACGACGATCGCAATCGTTGTGGGGAAGGTCCACACGCCGCCGACCGCGGCGAGGACGATCCACGCGACGCTCTGGACCGCGAAGGCGACCGACTTTCGGCGGCGTGCGAGCTCCCCGACCACCACACCGAAGAGGGCGAACGCCAGCGTCGCATCCGTGACGTCGCGTAACAGCACGATGGTGCCGAGGCCGAGTGCGAAGCCGCCGAGCGCACCTGCCAACACACGAAAAAGGGAAGTTGCGGTACTGAGTCCGGTGAGCGCCATCACCCAGCCTGCGCCTGCGACGAGAAGCAGGAACGCGCCGAGGAGCAGTTCGCCGGTCTGGTGCATGAGCGAGACGAACGCCGCTCCTCCGAATCCGATCAGGACGAGCAGCACGCTCTCGCAAATGTCGAACACCGAGGGATTCTCGGAATGCGCCAGCCGCCGATGGACGATCGCGCCGAGCCACACGACTGCGAACGCCACGAGCGCGATTGCGAGCTCGCCGGGGTTCGTCAGCCTCCCCTGCAGCAATGGCCATCCGATCGCCATGACGGCGAGGGTGTTGGTGAGGATGGCGGCCGGCCAGCTCACGAAGGTCCATCCACAATCCATCGCGACGAAGAGCGTCGCCGCGCCGACGAGACTCCCCGCCAAGAGAGGCGGGATCAACGCGAGCGGCGTCGCGATCGAGAGCGCTGCGGCGATCGAGCCGATGCCGCCGATCCATGCGATCGACTGCTGCCGGTCACGCCACGCAACGCCGACGAGTACGAGCCCCATGAACGCCGCCACGGTGGCCCCGAACGCCGGCGAGACGAAGTGGAACCGAACCGTCGTCTCCCAGACGAGCGGAAACGCGACCGCGGATGCCGTCGCGGCGTGAAAGAGCGCCACCCGCGAACGTCCCCTCCTCGCCGCGTGATCCGCGATGAAGATCCAGACGGCCGCGTACACCACGCCCGCGATGACGCCGACGAAGTGCGGCAGTACGCCATTCTCCGTCAGCGCCCGAATGACGTACGCGCCGGCGAGGATGAGGATGGAGGTGCCGGCGAGGGAGAAGACACCACTGTCATCCTGAGCCGCGGAGACGGCGAAGGATCTCCCGGGCACATGCGCAGGGGATCCTTCGCCGCGCTTCGCCGGCTCAGGATGACAGCCTTCCACCCTCTCCAGCCGATGGGACAACTCCTCCACCGCGCCTTCGAGGCGTTCGACACGAGATTCGAGGCCCGCGCCGTATTCGCTCATACGGCCTCACAAGACTCGGATCTTGAAAACCAGCCCGATGAGCACCATCAGAATGACGGCGAGCGCGGTGAACAGGCCCTTTCTCCTGTAATTCAACTCGTCCAGCGAGCTCTTGCCCGCCACGAGCGCAGCCTCAGCGTGCTGCAATCCTTCTTTCTCCTTCGCTTTCACGTCCGGCGAGGCGAACGTGTGCACGAGCGTCTGCAACTCGATCTGTGAATCGATCGCGCCGTCGAGCTCCGCCCGCACCTTGCGCACTTCGACTCCGCCGCGATGCGCCGACAACAGGATCCGGTCGGCGCGTCCGACCATGCTGGTCAGGCCGCGCGTCGCGTCGAGGTATGCCGTCGCATTCGCGAGTCCCGGCGAGTCCTTCTCGTCGTGGCAGTCGTTGCACCTCCGCACCGCGACGGTGACCTCCTGCCCGTTCAGCTCTTTGTACGTGTAGTGCGTCTTGCCGATGCGGAACTTCTCGAAGAGGCGGAGGAACTCCGGCCGGAGCTTCGCCGCGATCTTCGGATCGACGTTGACGCGGTGATACGGGAGGTGCTGCGCCTGGTCGACGAGCCAGTCGAAGCGCGCGTCGCCGGTGAGGCCCTTCGCCTTCGCGGTGGCAAGCAACGCGTCGCGCACCTCTTTGAAGTGCTCGGCCTTCTCCGGAATCTCCGCGACGCGCGTGGAGAGCGCGCCGACCCCTTCGTGGCAGAACGCGCACGGCGTCTCAGGGATCACACCGAGAAGCGCGACGGAGGGACGGACGACGCTGTGGTTCTCGTGGCAGGTGATGCATTCGGCAAAGTGAGTGAGGCTCAGCTTCGCGCGGACTCCTTCCTGGTGGCAGGTGGAGCACGCCATGCCGTTCATCATCTCGTTGTGGCGCGCCCACAACTCGTGCTTGTTGCTCTTGCGGAAGATCTCCGCCTCGCGCGCGTGGCAGCGGCCGCAAACGAAACTGATCGACTCGACGCCCGGCGGCATCGCACCGTGGTTGCCGTGGCAGTCGTTGCACGTCGGCGCGGCGACGTCGCCCTTGTTGATGAGCGCGTTCGCGTGCACGCTGACGCGCCACCGCGCGTACTGATCGGTCGGAATGGCGTAATGCGCCATCAGCTTCGGATTCGAGTGGCAGTGGCTGCACGTCTCGGCGACGTTGGTCTTGTAGACCGGTGAGTCCTGCTGCGACTTGCGGCGGATGTTGTGGACGGAGTGGCAGTCGATGCAGGTGGCGACGTTGGTGTCGCCCTGTTTCAGGAGCTGGCCATGTTTGCTGCTCCAGTACTCCTGCACTTCGTCGACGCGCGCCGCGGGGTTGAAGCCCTTCATGAACTTCGCGTCGGAGTGACATTTGCCGCAGAACGCCGGGATGTCGGCGCGCTTCGGCGCGGTGAGGCCGTTCATCGCCTTCACCATGTCATCGCTCAGCTTCGGATCGGGATTGCCGCCGTGGCAGTTGTGACACGACAGGCCGATCTGCGAATGCACGTCGGCCGCGAACGTCTTCGCCTTGTCCTGATGGCAATTCGTGCAAGATGTTGGTGCCGCGCTCATGCGAAGCGCGAACAACGCGACGACGAGCAGTGCGGCGCCGGCAACCATGCCGGCGCGCGGAGGCGCGGCCGCCGCTTCATCCCGCGAGCGCGTCGCCCAGGCGAGTCCCCACAGCAGCGCCGCGGCGGCGATCATGATCAGCAGCGGCAGCATCGACGCATACCCCCAGCACGTCATCCCGACGATGAACACGAGCGCCAGCGCGCCGATGAAGGTCAGCAGTGGACTGCGGCCGTCACGCGTGGCGCGGCGGTCGAGGAACGGCACGAGCGCGAGCGCCGCGCCGCCAAGTCCGAATAGAAGAATCGGAATCGCCTCGTACTCGATGCCGGCGATGGCGCCGCCCGGTACGAGCTTCAGCGTCTGGAACATGAAGACGAAGTACCACTCGGGGCGGATGTTCTCGTACGCCGGCGCGAAGAGGTCCGCCTTCTCGCCGAGCTCCCACGGGAAGAACGCCGCGATCGTCACGATGACGCCGAGGGCGACGATCCAGCCGAAGAGGTCGCGAAGCGCGAAGTGCGGGAAGAACTTCATCGGTGTCCGTCGCTTCACTTCGTCCTCGCAACTCGCCGGGACGCTCATCCCCTTGAGCTGCACGAGGACGAGATGCGCCATCACGATCGTGAAGGTGATGGCCGGCAGGATCGCGACGTGCCAGCCGTAGAAGCGGGAGAGCGTCGCGCCGGTGACGCGGTCGCCGCCGCGCAGGAATCGTAAGAGCCATGGACCGATGACCGGCACCACGCCGGCGATGTCGGTACCGACTTTCGTGGCGAAGAACGCGAGCTGGTTCCACGGCAGGAGGTATCCGGAGAATCCGAATCCCATCGTCAGCGCCATCAGCAGCACGCCGGTGACCCACGTCAGCTCGCGCGGCGGCCGGTACGCCTTCAGGAAGAAGACGCTCACCAGATGGAGGAAGAGGAAGAAGACCATCAGGTTGGCCGACCACGAGTGAATGGAGCGGATCAGCCATCCGAACGGGACGGTCGTCATGATGAACTCGACCGACTCGAACGCCTCCTCGGCGGACGGCCGGTAGTAGAGCATCAGCAGCACGCCGGTGCAGATCTGGAGCAGGAAGAAGAACAGCGTGATGCCGCCGAGGTAGTAAAAGACCGTGTAGCGGTGGGCGGGGACCGTCTTGTGCGAGGCGAACTCTTTGAGCTCCGAGACGCCGAGACGGTCATCGAGCCATGCGCCGCCGGTTTTTAAAGCACTGCTCACTTTGCTCATGACTCACGCTTTCGAGACGACGATGAGGCTCGGATCGGACCCTTTGGCGACGAGGTTGACTTTGTAGGGCGTCAGCGGACGCGGAGGCGGTCCGGCGACGTTGCGGCCCTGCAGGTCGTAGCAGCCGCCGTGGCAGTTGCAGTAGATCCGCGTCTGCTCCTTCTGGTAGCCGACGATGCAGTCGAGGTGCGTGCAGGTCGCGGAGAAGGCGCGGAAATCGCTGTCCCCGGCCTTCAGGAGGATGACCGGGTCGGCGCCGAAGTGGACGATCTTGTAGCCCTTCTCGAGGAGCTGCGGATCGTTCACCAATCCGGCTTCCACCTGGTTCGTGTTCGCCTCGGCGATTTTCGGCGGCGTCATGAAGCGAAGGACGGGATAGAGGACCGAGAGGACGAGCG
This sequence comes from Thermoanaerobaculia bacterium, assembly GCA_036003305.1. GTDB lineage: Bacteria > Acidobacteriota > Thermoanaerobaculia > Gp7-AA8 > Gp7-AA8 > DASXHZ01. The sequence goes on along the minus strand of DASYSN010000016.1, from coordinate 1,469 downwards.
CGCCGACGGTCGTGCCGAGGAACCAGTTGATGAGAGTGCGACGATTCATCGCGAGCCTCCCCTATTTCTTGAAGGTGCGGACGTAGGTGACGAGCGCTTTGATGTCGTCGCCGGAGAGCTTCTGTCCGAACTTCGGCATCTTGTTCTTGCCGTTCGTGATGGAAGCGGTCATCTCGGCGTCGGTGAGCTTCTGCACATCTGCGCTGCCGAGCGGCTTCGCCTTCATCATCTTGCCGGCCGGGGTGTCGCCCGCGCCCGTCGGACCGTGGCAGGTGTTGCAGTTCGCTTTGTAGAGCGCGGCGCCGTCAGCGGCGAACAGCGGAGTTGCGAGGACGACGACCAGGCAGAGGAGGATCGCGGTGGTGACGTGGCGTTTCATGGGAACTCTCCTTTTTCTTCGGCGACTGACGGCCTGTGCGCTCGCACACACCGCGTCGGTTTACACGGAAGATAGAAGGATCGTTGTCGTCACACAGTCCGCGTGGTCACCGCTACGCGTACTGGCCGTCACATATGAATGTTCGCGGCGGAGTGGCCCTTCAACCCAGCTTTGTCGCGCGTGAATGAGCTCGCCGACAATCCATGGAAGGACTGTGACCTCGTGAATAAGGTCTTGAGCCTCATTCGTGCGCTCGGAGACCCTCCATGGAGTTAACTGGAGCACAAAATTGCAGCTGACGACAACCCATGGAGGTGTCCCGAGCGTGTAATTGGGTCGATCGGCCCTAAACGGATGGTGAGCGAACGCTAAATTACGCTCGGCCTAACTCCATGGATTGTCAGAATGCGCGTGAATGAGGTCTCGGAACGGTGCGGGCGCGGTCGGGTTCACTCCATGGGTGGTCCCCGACCCCGTTAACGCGGTCGAAGACCACCCATGGAGGGTGTCAGAGCCGGAGGCGAAGGGCGATGAGCGCGAGGACGACGCCGAGGAGGATGAGGACGCGCGGGTCGAGCAGTGGAATGTCCTGGGTCTGCACGATGGTCCCGTTGACGAGCGTGAGAGTGGCGTTGCTGACCGTCTCGGTCGTCGTCCCGCCCTGATTCGAGAGCTGCGTGAGCGTCGGATCGAGCGTGAGCGTCACGACGGTTCCCGTCAGCGTCGACGGTTTGAACGTGAAGTGGAGCTTCGCGACCTGGTTGCCCGGCAGCGCCGCGTTCGACGTGAAGGGAATCAGGTTCGTCGTCTCGTCGAAGGTGTCGATGAGCGTGATCGAGCCGGCCGATGACGGTGACGACTCGAACGCGGGCGTCAGCGACTGGGTGACGCCGGCGCGCGTGAACGTCACCGACTGGATCGCCGACGCCGGCGAGTAGTTGACCGTGAGGCTGTACGACTGAATGCGGGATCCGGCCGGCTGATCGATGCCGAGCGGCGTTCCGGAGGTGTCGCGGATGTACACCGGAACGTCGACCTGCAGGCCGGAGTTGACGCCCGAGCCGATCGTGACGACGTCCTGCGCCGATAC
>DASYSN010000015.1:0-10491 GCA_036003305.1 Thermoanaerobaculia bacterium | reverse complement strand
CCCAGCGCTTGGATGACTCACGCGTAGCCGGGCAGTGCGTGCCCCCTCTCTACTCTCGCCCTTCCCCATCAAAACGTACAGTCTCTCAGGGCTGAAAACGGGGTAGAGAACGGTGCGGGAGCACCTATAAGGATGACGGAGGGCACGATGAGGGATTCCCTACGACAGCATCTCCATGATTTCCGCCATGCGGGCGCGGGCCTTGAGGTGGACGGCGTCCTGCTGGCGGTCGGAGGTCAGGCGGATCACTTTCGAGTACTGCTCGATGGCGCGTTCGTAGTCGCCGAGGCAGCGGTGGTAGATCTCGCCCTTGCAGAGCTTCGCCTCGACGTTGATCGGGTCGAGCTCGAGAATCTTGTTGAGGAAGATCATCGCGGTGTCGAAGCGGTCCTCCTCCAGCGCGATGCGGTAGCGCAGGCGATAGAGCGAAATCAGCTCGTCTTTCTTCGGATCGATCCACGCGCCAGGCAGGTAAGTCAGGACGGTGGAGAGGAGCCGGTTCTTCGCCGGCGCATTCGAGCGCTTTACTTCCAGTCTCGGCCGCATGCACACCCTCCCATTCGACGCTCGTTGATCTATCCACAATATTAGGTTCGTCGTTTCTGATAGTCAATAGGTTGACCATCAGAAGTTCGGCGCCTTCGGCTAAACTTGCGCCATGCGTGCCGCCGTTTACCCCGGCTCGTTCGATCCGCTGACCAACGGACACCTCGACATCATCCGTCGCGGGACGCGGCTTTTCGACCGCGTGCTGGTCGCCGTGTTGGAGAACGAAGGGAAGGCTCCCCTCTTCTCCGTTGGCGAGCGGATGGAGTTGATCGCCGCCTGCACGCGCGACATACCGGGCGTCGAGGTGCACTCGTTCAACGGCCTCCTGGTCGATTTCATGACGCGCCACGGCGCGAACGTGGTCGTCCGCGGCATCCGCGCCGTCTCCGACTACGAGTACGAGCTCCAGATGGCGCTCATGAATCGCGAGCTGAACCCCGGCGTCGAAACGATCTTCATGTTGCCGGCCGTCGAGTACACGTACGTGTCATCGCGCCTGGTGAAAGAAGTGTTCCGCCTCGGCGGCGACGTCGCGCGTCTCGTTCCGCCGCAGGTGCTCGAGTCGCTCCGCGCCCGCCTGCAGGTCGTGTAACTTCACTCGCTTCGTGGGTCGAGGGCGTCGCGGAAGCGGTCGCCGACGATGTTGAACGCCGCGACGGTCGTGAAGATCGCGATTCCGGGGAAGAGCACGAGCCACCACGCGTAGTCGATGAACTGTTCGGCCACCGAGAGGATGCTCCCCCATGACGCCATCGGCGGCGCGACGCCGAGGCCGAGGAACGAGAGCGCCGATTCGACGAGAATTGCGTGCGCGACTCCGAAGCTCGCGGACACCAGCACGGGCGCCAGCGAATTCGGCAGCAGGTGCCGAAAGATGATCCGCGCGTCACGCGCGCCGCTGGCGCGCGCCGCCTGGGCGAAGTCCATCTCCCTCACCTTCAGGAACTCCCCGCGGATGAACCGTGCCTCCGTCGTCCACGACGTGAGGCCGAGCGCGACGAGGATCGTTGTCATCGACGGATTGAACAGCGCGATGATGGCGAGAAGGAGGAAGAGGAAGGGGAAGCAGAGGACGATCTCGATGACACGCGACACCACCCAGTCGATCGCGCCGCCGTAGTAGCCGGCGAGCGCACCGAGGAAGGAGCCGACGATCAGCGCGATGGCGGTAGCGGAAAACGCGATCGCCAGCGAGACGCGCGCGCCGTACATCATGCGCGTCAGCACGTCGCGTCCGAGGTCGTCGGTGCCGAACTGATGCCGCGTGTCGGGTCCGTTGAGGCGATGGATCAGATCGATCGCGTTCGGGTCGTAGCGCGACAGGAGCGGCGCCGCGATCGCGATGAGCGTGATGACGCCGATGTAGATCAGCGCGGCGAGGGCCAGCTTGCTCCGGGCGAAGCGCTCCCACGTGATCCGCCACATCAGCGCACCTTCGCCCCGACGCGGATCCGCGGGTCGGCGAACGCGTAGAGGATGTCGGCGGCGAGGCTCGCGAGCAGCGTCACGACGGCCGTCGCGACGCTCAGCGCCAGCACGGTCGGGTAATCGCGCGCGAAGACGGCGTCGAAATAGAGCCGTCCGACGCCGTCCCACTGGAACATCGTCTCGACGATGACGCTCCCGGAGATCAGTCCCGGGACGATCAGGCCGAGGAGCGTGACGAGCGAGATGAGTGCGTTGCGGAACGCGTGGACGAGGAGGACCGTCCCCTCCCCCACCCCTTTGGCGCGCGCCGTGGTGATGAAGTCCTGCCGGATCACCTCCGTCAGCGACGATTTCGTGTACCGCGCCAGGACCGCGATCTGGCCGTAGCAGAGCGTGAGCACCGGCAGGATGAAGTGCCGCGTACGGTCAGCCATCTGCTGTGAGGCCGTCATGAGCTCGTAGTCATCCGACGTCATGCCGATGAGCGGCAGCAGGTTCCAACGGACGGCGACCCATTCCATCAGGAGCAGCGCGACCCAGAACGTCGGAAGCGAGTAGAGGAGAAAGAAGAACACCGACGACCCGCGCTCGAGCAGCCGTCCCGAATGCTTCGCGCTCCAGATGCCGACCGGCAAGCCAATCAAGGCCGCGAGAAGAAATGCGATGCCGTTGAGCACGAACGTCCGCGGCAGCTTCTCCGCGATGCGGTCGACGACGAGGCGGCGGTCGAGCGTCGAACGGCCGAAGTCGAGCGTCATAATGCCGCGGAACCAGTAGAGGTACTGCACGACCAGCGGCTGGTCGAGGTGGTACTCGTGGCGCAGCGCCGCGACGAGCCGTGGCGAGCTGACACTCTTCATCTCCTTCGACGCGAGGAATTCGATCGGATCGCCGGGAACGGCGTGGATCAGCGTGAAGGTGACGACCGTGATGCCGAGGAACGTGAAAACGGCGTAGAGCAGCCGGCGGACGATGTAAGCCGTCATTTCCCGGCGGGGCGATCGTGGACCCGCTCATCGCGCGGAATCCACCAGTCGAACTCGCCCGGATACCAGGTAAAGAGCCCGAAGCCGCGGCTGTCCTTCACGTTGTGGAGACGACGGCTGATCACCCACTTCTCCGAAACCTGGATCGTCCAGGTGTACGGCTGATCGGCCGCCAGCACGGCGTGGAGCTGTTGCAGCGCCGCCTTCCGTTTCGCGAAGTCGAGCTCCGTCCTCGCCTGGACGATCAACTGATCGGCGACCGGGTTGTTGTAGTAGACGAAGTTCTGCCCCTTCGGCGGGATCTGGGTGGAGTGGAATGCGGCATAGAGGTCGGGTTCGGCATCGAGCTGCCAGCCCATGTAGACGGCCTGGTAGTCGCCGCTGAGGACGTGCTTGAGGAGCTGGGCCGGGTCGAGCTGCACGACGTTCATCTCGATGCCGGCCTTCTTCAGCTCCTGCTGGAAGACCTGCCCGAACTGCGCTCCGATGGCGCTCCCGGCGAAGACGTACAGGTCGAACTTGAACGGCTTCCCGCCTTTGTCCAGAACGCCGTCGTTGTTCGTGTCGAACCAGCCGCTGTTGTTCAGCAGCGCTTTCGCGCCCGACGGGTCGTACGCGAGCACCGGCACGGCGGGGTTGTACGCGTATTGGTCGGGGGTGAACGGCCCGCTCATGGCGCGGGCGGTGCCGTGATAGAGGTTGTTGATGATCGACGGAATGTCGACGCACATGCCGAGGGCGCGACGGACGCGCTTGTCCTGGAACAGCGGGTTCTTCTCGTTCCAGGCGACGAAGTTGTAACTGAGACTATAGAAGCGGCGGAAATCGAACTTCCGTTGCATTTCGGGGCGGCGGCTCTCCATCAGCCAGACGTCGGACGAGATGTTCGTCTCGTCGATGTCGCCCTTCTTGATGGCATTCCAGGCCGTGGCGAAGTCCGACATGACCTTCATGACGACCGTCTTGAGATAGGGCTTCTGCCCCCAGTAGTCCTCGCGCCGGTCGAGGACGATCTCTTTCTGCGGGTCCATCTTCACGAGCCGATACGGCCCGCTGCCGATGCCGCGCATGTTGTAGTCGTTCTTGAAGTCGCCCTTCCCGTAGACGTGCTCCGGAAGGACGTTCAGCTCGTTGAACCGGACGAGCTGCGCCGCGAGCGGCTCTTTGAAGGCGATCACGATCGTGTGCGGATCGATCACCTTGGTGTTCGGAACGTCGAGATTCTCGAAGTCGCCGGCGAGCTGCGCCGCGCCGCCGTTCGGATCCTCGATCTTCATCAGCGTCCAGAGGACATCGCTCGCCAGGACGGGCCTGCCGTCGGAGAAGGTCGCTTTTTCGTTGAGGTGGAACGTGTAGGCGCGGCCGTCCGGCGAGATGTCCCACGATTTCGCGAGCCCTGCGACCGGACGGAGGTTCCCGTCCAGGTAGACGAGCGGCGTGAAGATGTAGTTGTCGACCATGCGGTCGTACTTCGACGTCGCGAGGACCGGATTGACCGTCACGATGTCGGATTCCAGCCGCCGGACGACGGTCCCGCCGTCCTGCGGCTTGCTCTCGTCGACCGCCTCGGTGCCCGGCGCGCGCTCCTCACGCGCGCAGGCAAACAGCATCAGTGCGAACAGCAGCGCGAGCTTGGACGACCTCACACGCCGATTATACGAGTCCTCGGTCCTCGGACCTCAGTCCTCGGATCGAAAAGCCGTCGAAAGTCTCGTCCGAGGTCTGAGGACCGAGGACCGAGGACTCATTGAACCGTAATCGCCTCGGTCGCCACGTTGTAGAAGCCGTCGACGGCGCGCACGATGACGAACTTGCCGGCAACGGCGTTGCGCGGAAGCTTGTACGTCTCGTCCGGCGAGTCGGAGATGCCGTCGATCGGCTGGATGCGAATCCACTTCTGTGCGTCGATCGAGTACTCGACCCGGCCGATCGGCGACATCTTGTCGGTCACGTGGATCACGACGTCGCTGCCTCCCGTCGTGAACGAAATCTGGGGCGGCGTGTTGTCGACCTGGAACTCCACCCCTTCCTTCGTATCGGTGAGCGGGTTCTCCGGGTTGTCGCGCGCGTCGGTCGCGACCAGGCGCAGCTCGTACGTGCCGTCCGGCATCTGCGAGGTGTCGAAGTTGAACTGGTTCTCGTCGAGATCGTCGCGCAGCCGCAGCCACTTACCGCTGCCGCTCTGACGGAACGCCAGCGAGTAGCGGATCGAGTCGCCGTTGTCGTCGTGCCCGCGCCAGGTGATGGTGCGGAAGCCCTTGCGGAACACCTTCTTCCCCGGCTCGTTCTTCTCGCGCGGCGAGTCGAGACTCGTGAAGATCCCGTTCTCGTCCGGGTTCGTCGCCTCGACGACCTGCGGCGAGGAGGGATACGCAGAGCTGATGTACACCACCGCGGGGTCGGCGATCGCGATCGCGTCGATCACCGGCGCTACGTTGCGGTTGATGTAGCCGACCGTCACGCCGTGCACCGCCATGTCGGTCGACGGCTTCGGCATCGTCATCTTCCATTGGATGTAGCGCCCCGGCGGCACATCGACGTTCCCGTCGACGCTGCTCGACGCCATCGACCAGTTGCTCCACGTCGAGTCGGGCGTCCGCGTGTTGCCGCTGCGGAACGCGATGGCCACATGGTTGTCGCCGACCGCGTCGCCTTCGATCCGATAGTGGCCGAAACGCGAGAAGCGCTCGACGTCTTTCGGCGCGGAGCGGAACTCCGCCTTCTGCGACGGCTGCGGGTCCATGCGGTAGACCGCGCCGCTGTTGGTGGTCGTGACGAGCGTCGCGCCGCCTTCGGAAGAGATCGAGACGATCTGCTTCTCCGGCACCGTGGCGATCAGCGAGACCTCTCCGTCCTTCATCGAGTAGATGCGTCCCTGCGGGCCGGTCGATAGCAGGATCGAGCCGTTGCTGCCGCCGCTGATTGCATACACCAGCTCGTGCTCGAACTTGCGGACGGTCTCGACGAAGCCGTCCGGGTTGATCTTGTAGATCTCCCCGTTCCCGGCCTGGCTGCTGTCCGCGGGTGTCTCGAATGTAACGCTGACCTCGGGGGTAGCCGTGCTGCTCGTGCTGCTCTCATCCTTCTTCTGATCCGACGATGACGCCTTCGCCTTCGTGGTCGTGGTGGGCGCCGTGGTCGGCAGCGCGCCGCTCGCGCCCGCGGCCCAGCCGATGCCGTTCGCGTCGACGTAGATCGTCGAGATCTCGCTCAGCGGCGAGTCGTAGAGCGCGTGGGACGTGCCGTCGGAATGGACTTCGTAGATGCGTCCCTTGCCCGAACCGCCGGCGAGGATGGTGCCGTCCTTCTCGAGCGCGAGGCAGCGGACGTGCGTTTCGGGCGCGGTGAAGAGGACCTTCCCCTCGCCTTTCGGCGTCACCTGGAAGAGCTTTCCTTCGACGCCCGTGGCGACGAGGAGGTCGCCGTTCGGTGCGAACGCGAGCGCCCAGACATACGCCTGCTTCGGGTCGAAGAAGACGGCCGCTTTTCCCTTCCCGGAATCAGCATTCGGATCGATCCGGTAGACCTTCCCGTTCGGCGAGCTGGCTGCGTAGACCGCACCGTCGTGGAACGCGAGCGCGTAGATCTCCGGCTCGCTCGCCGTGTAGAGCAGCTTCAGGTCTGTTCCACGGAGTCGATAGACCTTCCCGTCATTGCCGGTGCCGAAGAAGCGGTCGCCGTTCGCGCCGGTCGTCTGGGAGAGGACGAACGGGTCGGTGAACGACGCGATCTTCCGCATGGTCGGGCCGGCGCGGAGGTCGCCGCGGGAGGTGACCGCGAAACCGTCGATGTCACCCGCGAGAAAGTCGTCGACGTTGCGCACCCGCCAGAACTGCGGGGCGACGGCAAAGGCGGACGCAGTGAGAGTGAGCGAGAGGACTGCCGCAAATCGAAAGCGCATGAATTAAATTGCTGGCTTGATGTCGAGATCGATCTTCAGCGCGCCGTCGACGATGTAGCCGAGCGGGTGCGCCTGGTGATCGAACGAGTGGTACTTCACCGCAGCCTGCGCCGCGTTGGAGGTGTCGTTGCTCACCACCGCGTGCATCGTTGGCGGGAGGTTCGGCAGGTAGACGCCCGACGTCACGGCGCCGTCGTCGGTCGAGTAGACGCCGACGGTCAGATCGGTCGAGGGCCGGAGGCGCTCCAGCGTGGCGAGCACCTGCCCGAGGGTCCGCGGATCGGGCGGAACGAGCGAGAAGTCGACCTGATTGAGAACCGTGCCGCTGCCGATGAGAAGGTACGCGTTGCCGACCGGCTGGTTGTCGGGAATCTTCACGTCGAACGTGTCGGTGAACGGCTCGCCGCGATACGGCTTGAGCGTGGCGCGGACTTTCACCGTGTCTCCCGGCGAGATCCGCCCCTTCTCCGGCGTGTCGATCGACGCCTCCAGCAGCTTCGCCGTCCGGAGCGAGTCGTCGTGATGCAGCCGCATCGAGATCCCCTCGATCGTGGCGTCGCGGAACTCGTTGGACATCAGATAGCCCGAGACGACGGCGAGGTACGCCGGGATGGCGCTGCGCGCCTGCGCGCCCGCCCACCCTTCGCGCAGGTGAATCGGCGCGAAGCCCTTCACCCGGATGTCGGTATCGAGCATGACCGTCCGCTCGCCCGCCCCCTTCTGCGCGTTCGCGACGACGGTGTCCGCCGCCATCGCCAGGATCAGCGGCGAGAGCTGCGTGTGCCGGACGATGCCGACGCGGTACGTCTTCTCGGCGCCGCTGCCGCTGCCATCGACGACCGACAACGTCACCGGGATCATCGCCGCGTTGTCGCCGACGTTGCCCATGATGCCGGTCGCGCGGTCCTGGTGGAACGCGCCGACGATCGCGCCGGAGTTCGCCATCTTGAACGAGCTGGCGAGGCTCGGCATCACCGTGACGATTTCGGACTTCGCCATCGGGAAGTCGACCTCGCCGATGTCGAGGAATGGATGGCCGAACGCATAGACGCGGTCGCCGTCGACGTGCGTCACCGTTCCGGTGGCCGCCACGTTGAAGTCGCCGTCGAGGAGGACCGCGCCGATCGGATCGCCCGGTGCAAAGTTTGACTTCGTATCACCGCTCTTGGCTGTCTTCGACCCGGAGGTAGATCCGGCGGGGACGGCCATGAAGCCCATCTCATCGAGGTACGGGGCGAAGCGTTGGACCGTCTCCGGCGCGAAGCTCGACATCGAGAGTGGCACGGCGATCGGCCTGGCGCCCGACCACGCGCTCATCGCCTTCGCGTTGAACGAGGTGGCGATCTTGTCGAAGACCGCTTCCGGTTTGTTGCCGCCCAGCGCCTTCAGAAACTCGGCGCCCGTTATTCGAGGTGTAGCGCGCGGCGTTGCGGCCGCGATCTCGGCCGACGGCATCTTTCCGCCGCGCGACGCGATCTTCAGCATCTCGTCGATCGGCGTGATGCCGCAGATCGAGTCCTTGGCGAACTGCCATCCATACGCGAGCGCGCCGATCACCTTGCCGTCGATGTAGACCGGCGAGCCGCTCATCCCCGCGATGATCCCCGCGTGATCGGTCACCGGGTTCGACACCCGCGCGAGGATCATGTCCTGATCGGGCGCGATGTTCGTCAACACGCCGACGATCTCGACGTCGAACTTCTCTAGCTTGTTGCCCTCGAAGACCGTGACGCCGTAGCCCTTCATCCCCTTCTGGATCTGGGAGAGCGGCATGATGGGGTCGGAGGCGAACGCGGCCGAGCCACCCAGCATCAGTGACGCGGTGAGGAGGAGCCTTGTGATGTTGCGCACGCGGGGTCCAACAGACTGCAAGATTCGGGGCATTCCTCACTCGTACCGGAGCGCGTCGATCGGATCGAGCTTCGACGCCTTCGCCGCGGGATAGATTCCGAAGAGGATTCCGAGAAAAGCGCAGAAACTGAACGCCAGAACGATCGCCCACAGCGGCGTGTGAACAGGTGGTAAATCCACGAGCCGCTTGATCCCGAAGCGCACGATGTTCGCCAGCAGGTAGCCGCTCACGATCCCAACCGTGCCGCCCAACCCCGAGAGCGCGACAGCCTCGATCAGGAACTGAAGCAGAACGTCGCGCCGGCGGGCACCGATCGACTTCCGGATGCCGATCTCGCGCGTCCGCTCCGTCACCGAGACCAGCATGATGTTCATGATCCCGATGCCGCCGACCAACAACGCGATCCCGACCACCGATCCCATGATCCCGGTGATGTAGGTCAGGATGCTCGAGACCGTCTTGACGATCTCCTCCTGCGCCAGGATGCGGAAGTCGTCGTGGTCGTCCTTCTTGAGGTGATGCCGCGCCCGCAGCACCCGCGTCACCTGCTCGCGCGCCAGGTCGAGGTCGCTTCCCGTCTGCATCTGAAACGCGATGATGATCTTCCTCATGTTCTCGCTGCCGTAGATCGCGGCCGCGGTGGCGAACGGGATGGCAATGAACTGGTCGGGATCGTTGCCGAGGTTGCCGCCCTTGCGCTCGAAGACTCCGACGACCGTGAAGGCGTTCCCCTCGATCTGAATCTGTTTCCCGATCGGATTCGGCCCCATCCGCAGGCTCTTCGCCGCCTCGGGGCCGATGACGCAGACGCGCTTTTTCGTCTCCTCGTCGAGCGGCGTGAAGAAGCGGCCGCGATCGACCCAGTGGTTCAGGACGTCCTGGTACGCGTCGTTGACGCCCATCATCTGGGTGCTGTGGCGCATGTCGCCGTACTTCGTCTCGACCTGCCGCAGGAAGATCGGCGTGAACTCCCGGATCGGCGTCGTCCCCTTCCGCACCGCCTCGGCGTCCTCGACGGTCAGGTCCGGCATCTTCTGCAGGAACGGATTGCGCTGTTCGCCGGGATCGGGAAAGACCTCGATGTAATTCGACCCGATGTCCCGCAGGTCCGCCGAGATCTTGTACTGCATCCCCTGCACGAGCGAGACGACCGCAATGACCGCCGCCACCCCGATCATCACGCCGAGCACGGTCAGGACCGACCGCATCTTGTTCGCCGTAATGGCGCGCAACGCGATCTTCAGGTTCTCGGCGAACATGACGGAGAAAAGACGATTTCACCACAGAGACAAGACGCTGCTTCCTTCGCCGATCTCTCGAGCATGCACTGAGTGTAGATCAAGCCGTCATCAGCCGCGGAGCGGCGGGATCTCCGTAGCCCAGGGGAACTCTGAACAACTCCGTCATCCTGAGCCGCGTAGACGGCGAAGGATCTCAGCGCGGGCTGACGCCCTCAGCCCATGGCCAAAGGGATCCCCGATGCGCTGCAGGTGGCTCGTACTGGAAATTCGCGCTCAGCCGCCGTAGGCGGCGTCAGATCCGTAGCCCCCGCCTTCAGGCGGGGGAATGGCCGTTACAAAGGTGCGAGCCCGCGTAGCGGGCGACAGGTGCCGCCCGCTACGCGGGCTCACGTCCTGTGCGCGAACAACCCCCGCCTGAAGGCGGGGGCTGAGGATCTGACGCCGCCTACGGCGGCTTGACCACTTCTGTAAGGAATCTTCGCGGCGCACGGCTTCACTTCGGCGCAACGACGAGGAAACGGTACTTCCGAAAGA
>DASYSN010000014.1:0-8578 GCA_036003305.1 Thermoanaerobaculia bacterium | reverse complement strand
GCGACGTAGTGGTCGCCGGCGGCGAGGTCGACGCCGCTGCGCGCGTCGTGTCCGTCGATCTGCGCGGTCACGGAGTGGCCGCTGCTGATGACGATGTACGTGCCGGGCACCGCGATGCGGAAGTGCATTCGCGTCGAGATGTGGCCGAGGCGGATGCCGGCGACGTGCACGATGCCCCACGGAACGTAGTTCGCCTCGACGAAGCGGCGTGAGCTCGGCGGCAGCGAGTCGGACACGACGACGTGCGTGCGCGACTTCACGAGCGCGGCGGCGATGTCGTCACGGATGTTGCCGAGGCGCAGCTTGATGTTCGTGATCGCTTCGAGCGCGAAATACCACGGGCGATGGCGGAAAACCGACTCGCCTTTGAGGTCCATCACCGGCTCGTTCGGCGACGTCAACGTCAACACGGTCTGGACCACCTGCACCTCGGCCGCGGCGTCGTTTCGCCACGGACGTGCGTCCGTGATCGTGGTGACGATCAGCGCCGCGGCAAGCGTCGCCGGGACGAGGATCTTCTGACTGCGCAGCAGCAGGGGGGCGACGAGGATCGCCGCGACCGGGTAGAAGGGGAGGTAGCTTTCGGCCGAGGTCATCGGCCAGAACGTGACGAGGATGCCGAGGTAGACGCTCGCGGCGAGGAAGAGAAACAGGCGTTTGCGAACGATCGGATTGTCGCCTTCGCTCTTCGCGATCCGCATTGCGATCGTGCGAACGAGGAAATATACCGGTCCGAAGAAGAGCAGGCGGTACGCGTGCTCGTAGGGGAAGACGTTGTGTCCGAAGACGCCGTACTGGAACGACCGCCACGCCCCCACCGCCGCGAAGGCGCCGGCGATGGTCACCGGCACGATGGCGACGCAGACCGTGAAGATGGCGACCCAGCGGACGATCTGTCCGACCGTACGTTTGGCGCCGCGATGCCACATCAACAGCGGCGTGAGGGCGCCGGCCGCGGTGATCGCGGCGACGAAGAGCGTCGTCTTCATCGAGACGCCGGCGGCGAGGCCGAGGGCGAGGCCGCCGAAAACGCTCTTCGCGAGCGGCTTCATGTTGCTGATCGTGATCGCGAGCGCGGCGAGCCAGCAGACGATCCAGAGGTCATCGGTGCGGTATTCGAGCGAGCCGAGGAAAAAGGGCGGGGTGATTGCCGCGAGGCCGGCGGCCCAGAACGCGGTCCGGGTATCGAAGAGCCGGCGCGCGATGAGCCAGACGAGCACGATCGAGAGGATGAAGAGCGGCACCATCAGCATGCGCGCCGCGAAGAGGAGCCGCGGATCGTCACCGCCGATCGCGAAGAGCGGCGACGTGACGAGATGGAACAACGGCATGTGATTGTCGAAGACGTCGCGGTACTGCACCATGCCGTGTGACCACGCCCACGCGACGTGCATGTGCTGCGGCTCGTCTGAATCGAATCGGTAGCGGAAGATGAGGAAGAAGCGGGCCGCGAGCAGACCCGCTCCAGCGAGCAACAGCACAATTTTCTTAGGCATGTGTCGGGAGTGGACCGGAAGAGGTTGCCACTCCCGACACAGTTTCGCAACAACTTTCTTGGAGACGCTACTTCTTGTAGACCACCTTCACCGCTAAGTCGTCCATCGCCTTGGGGTTGTCGCCGAGCGCCTGCAGTTTTTTGAAGTCGTACTCCCAGATCAGCGTGTTCCCTTCGCGGCGGTGGGCGTTGGACGAGACGACCTCGAACGGAGCCGTGATCTTCCAGGCGAAGCGCATGCCCTTGAAGGCGTCTTCCATCATCTTCTGCGTCTCGGGATCCATCGGCGGGCCTTGAGAGCTCGTCTCCGACTTGACCTTGTCGGCGGGGTTCTGCGGCTTGGTGCGGATGGTGATCGTCGACGCCGTCTCGACGACGTCGAGCCCCTGGAACGGGCTGTCGAGGACGTTGCTCTTGGTCGGATCGGGAGGGCCGCCCTTGGCTTTCGACGGCATCTTGACGTCGACGAGGTGCGCGAGCTTGTCGAACGCGAACTTCATGTTCGTGACCATCCCGAACTCTTTCTCGGTCACGGAGGCGTCGAGGAGCTTGACGCCCGGCGGAAGGCTCTTGTCCATGTCCTTCTTCGGGTCCGGCGCCGTCTCGGTCGAGGACGTCTTCTTCGCGCTCTTCTTGAAGTCGGCCTTCGCCGCCGCGAGCTCCTCTTTCGTGAGCGGCCCCTTCTTCCCCTCCATCTGCTTCTGCATCATGGCCATGATGGTGATCATCGGCTCCATGTCGACGCCGAGCTTGAGGTTGGCGGTGCCCGACATGTCTTTTTTCAGATCGATCGATTCCTCGATGTCGAAGCAGCCGGTCGCAAATACCGCGAGAATCGCGGCGACGAGGATGTAGCGCGCACGCCTCATAACCGTTCCCCTTTCAGTTGTACGAGGGAGCGTAGCTCACTTCCAATAAAGCGCGTTAAAGATCATCGGGAACGTGGCGTGTGTCTGGCCGCGGTGTTCCGGGCGGAAGCCGAACAGCACGATCCGGCCCTTCCCGTACGTCATCGCGACGGCGGCCGCTTTGCGCGTCAGTTTGTCTTCGCCGGAGATCCAGCCGGAGAGGAGGACGTCGTGCGGGTCTTCGGGATAGGTCGCCAGCACCCAGCGCTGCATCTCGTTGCCCGGCGGTTCGGTGTCGAAGGCGATTGGGCGGTCGAGAAAGACGGCGGTCTCCGGCGGCATCCCGTCGGTCACCGGGTGGTCGTTGTTGACGTGGACGCGGACGAGCGAGCCGGGGACGGAGAAGTCGGTGGCGCGCGCGAGCGCATCGCGCACGGGGATGTTGAACTCCTGGATGACGTAGTCGCACGCCGCGCTGAACGCGATGAGCGTCCCGCCGTTTTCGACGAACGAGCGAACGACGTCGGCGCCCTGCTTTTCGAGTCCACCCCGATACTCCGGCGGCAGCTCGTCCTCGTAGCGCATCGCGTCCTCGCCGCGGCGCTGCCGGCCGGTCGCGATCGTCTCTTTGTCGACGTCCGGCAGGATCAGCACGTCGTAGTTCGTCAACCCCGCTTTCACGTCCTGCGGGTGGAGCGACTTGTTCGCGAAGCCGTACTGGTCGAGCAGCCAGCGCGTCCACCCTTCGTCGAGCGCGCCGCCCCACGGGTTGTAAACCGCGATGCGCGGCTTCGGCTCGTTCGCGTGCTTCACGAGAACGGCCTTCGTCTCGGGCTGCACGGACTTGACGATCTTCGATGGAAGGTGGGCCGGCAGCGTCAGGCGCTCCACGTTGACGCCCATCGCCAACGGGAGCGTCCATGTCGCGACGTCGTATGGCCGCAGGATTTCTTTTCCGGCCTGCAGCCGCACTTCCGGGTACCGCTGCGGCTCGAGCATCTCGATGATGAACTTCGAGTAAGGCTGGTACAGCGGGATCCAGTAGTCGCCATTGTCCGACTGAAGCACGTCGACGCCGTGCTCGACGAGGATCGAGACCATCTTCTGAGCCGTCGGCCAGTCGTGCTGATCGCGCGGGACGCGATAGGCGTCGTCGTTCGCGTAGGCGGTAACGGCACTTTTCGCGCGGACATACAGATCGCGCAGCAGGTCCTCGCGATGTTGCGACGCGATCTCCAGCAGCGCGTCGGACGCGATCCGCTCGTAGTCCATGATGTCGCGCAGCCGCCAGATGCCGCCGGTCCAGGGATGCGGGTGATTGACGGTCGCCTTGTAGTCGATGAGTCCCTTCGTCCCGCCGCGCAGCTCGCTCGGATCTACTTTGATCGGCGAGGCCACGTTCGCTGACGCCGTCTCCAGCAACAGGCCGGTGATGTTCTTCCACCATCCGGTGTTGCGCGTCCCGCCGAGCCAGTAGGCGTCGAAGGAGTAGCCGTAGATCAGCCCCGACTTGTTCTCCTGCTCGAGCCGGAACGCCATGTCGGAGCCGATCAGGTTCACCTCGCGCCAGATCAGCGGGTGGACGTCGGGATCGACCGGGTCGGCGAACGGCGGGATGAACATCCGCGGTCCGGTCGTCCCCATCTGGTGCTCGTCGACGAAGACCTGCGGGTACCACTCTTTGTAAACGGCGTGATTCAGGTTCTTCGTCTCGATCTGGGTGAGCATGTACCAGTCGCGGTTGTCGTCGTGGCCGACGTAGTGGTGGTACAGCCACGGCAGCCGTCCGCCTTCGTACCGCGTTCCGACGTATTTGCGGTACCAGTCGGTGACCATGATCTGGCCGTCGGGATTGAGCGACGGCACGAGCAGCAGGACGACGTTCGAGAGGCGCCGCTTCGTCTCGGCGTCGTCCGCGGTGGCGAGCGCGTAGGCCCACTCCATCGCCATCTGGCTCGACGCGATCTCGGTCGAGTGGATGTTGCACGTGACGATGACGATCGCTTTGCCGTCGCGAATCAGCGCCTTCGCCTGGTCTTCGCTCAGCCCTCTCGGATCCGAAAGCCTCGCCGCGGTTCCCCTGATCTTCTCGAGGTTCCGCATGTTCTCGTCGGACGAGATGATCGCCATGATCTCGTCCTCGCCCAGCGTCGTCTTCCCGAGCGTCTCGATCCGTACGCGCGGTGATGCCGCGGCCAGCGCATTGAAGTAGCTGACGATCTGCCGGTAGTCGGCGAGCGTCCGGTCGGCGCCGACGTTCATCTTCAGGAAGTCACTTGGCGACGGCGGCGCGGCGGCGAGGCTTCCGGCGAGGGTGGCTGCGAAGAGGAACGTGAAGGCGAGCGCGGCTTTTTTCACGCGCGCGATTCTATGCGCTTCGTTTCCGGTTCTTCTGCGCGATCGCCACGAGGATCAGGATGAACGCCGCGAGCCGCACGACGTAGAGAACGTCGCTCTCGCGCAGCGTCACGAGGAGCAGCCGCTGGCAGGCGAGCAGCGCGAACGCCGCCGCGAACCATCCGAACAGCGGATCGCGCGACTCGCGCCAGAAGCGGAGGAAGTAGAGCGCCGCGATCGCGTAGCCCATCGTCAGGACGCCGGAGAGGAAGAGGATCGTCATCGCGTCTCCCACACCAGTCCGTACACGAGCAGCAGCACGCCGATGACGGCCGGGATCGTCCTGACGATCGAGAGGTCGACGTCCGGCAGCACGCGGACGTCGATGAAGAGCAGGATGTTGTTCAGCGCGAGGCCGGTGAAACAGAGTCCGCTCCACAGCAGCAGGCGAACGCGCGTCGCGATGTAGCCCCGCAGCAGGAGCCACGCGCAGGCGATGCTGGTGAGCGCGCAGAGCGCGTAAACGGTCGTCCCGATCATTCTTTCTTCAGCCGGAACGCGTTGGAAAACGCGCGCAGCCGCTCCAGGTTCGACGAGTAGATCGCATTCACCACATCGACGCGCCGGTTGGCGAACGCCCGGATCAGCAGGTCGACGTTCTCGCACTGCGATGCGGGGTCAGGCGCGTAACGATACGCGACCGAATCCTTCGCGCGCGTGAGCAGCCCCGCTCCCGCGAGCCGCAGCAGCTTCTGCGCAACAATGTCCGCCCGCGCGCCGATCTGCGTGGCGACTGCATCCGCCGACCAGAACGTGTCGGGGGAACGATGAAGCAATGCGAGTCCTTCCAGCGATTCGAGCGAGTCGATGCATTCGCCGATGAGCTGGAGGACCTCGGGCCTAAGTGCCTCCATGCGAGCGGGATTATATTGATGTCAATGTATCGCGTGGCAACCTGTGCACTGGGCACCGTGCACTAGAATCGACCTGTGAATCTGCCGCGCCTCATCGCGTGGCGCTACTTGCGCCGTCCGACCGACAAGCTCGTGTCGGCCGTCGGCCTCGTCTCGGTGTTCGGGCTCGTCATCGGCGTGATGGCGCTGGTGATCTCGATGGCGCTGATGACCGGGTACCGGCGCGATCTTCAACAAAAATTGCTCGGCGGAAACGCGGAGGTGTTCGTCTACTCGATCGGCGGTCCGATCCGGGACACTGCGCGGCTGATCGGCGTCATTCGCGGGGTGCCGGGCGTGGCCGAGGCGTCGCCGGTGCTGTTTCAGCAGGCGCTGGTGACGACGGAGCGCAACAGTACCGGGACGCAGGTGATGGTGAAGGGCTTCGACCCGGCGCGGGCGCGGAACACGCCGATGCTGGCGAAGATCGTCGGGCCGCGCGGCCGGTTCGAGTCGCCGGACGGGGAGAACGGGATCGCGGTCGGCAAGTACCTGGCGACGCGGCTGGGCGTTCACGCAGGCGACGCGATCAGCATCACGGTGCCGAGCGAAGGGGAGTCATTCCTTCCGCGCAGCGCGACCTTCGTCGTCACGAACGTCTTCTCCACCGGCTTCTACGAATACGACGCGCGGTGGCTCTTCATCGATCTCGCGGAGTCGGAGCACCTCGCCGGCGTCAGCGGTGCGGCGAACCTGATCGAGGTAAAGCTCGCGCCCGGCGCGTCGATCGATCAGGTGACGAACGACATCGGCCGCCGCACCGATCACCGCTACGCCGTCAGCGACTGGCGCGACATGAACCGGCAGCTCTTCTCGATGCTGAAGATCCAGCAGCTCGTGCTGTTCATCGTCATCGGCCTCATCGTCTTCGTCTCGACGTTCAACATCGTCTCGACGCTGATCATGACCGTGCACGAGAAGCGGCGGGAGGTCGGGATCCTGACGTCGATGGGCGCTGGTCAGCGGATGATCAGCCGCATCTTTCTCTGGTACGGCACGATGGTCGGCTTCGCCGGCACCGCGACCGGCGTGATCCTCGGAGTGGTGATCTGTTGGATCATCACGCGCTTCCAGCTCGTGTCGTTTCCGCCGGAGATCGCCGAGGTTTACTTCGTGTCGTCGATCCCCTTCGTGACGCGCGGGAGCGACCTCGCGATCATCGCCGCGTTCTCGATCGTCGTCTCGTTCCTCGCGACGATCATCCCGTCACTGCGCGCCGCGCGATTGAATCCGATCGCGGCGCTGCGGCACGAGTAATCACCACGAGTCGCTGGCGCCGCCGCCACCGCCGTCTCCGCCGCCGCTGTCGAAATCAGACGAAGACGACGAGTCGCCCGAGGAGAAGTCGCTCGAAGAGCTTCCCGAGTCGCTGAAGCCGGACGACGAATAAGCGCGCTGCCTGCGGAACCGAAGGCTCTTCATGATCAGGATCAGGACGAACGCGCCGATGAAGAAGAACACCAGGACGGTTTTCTGAGGTATCGGCGCACTCGTGTTCGCCTCGGCGACCGAGTGCCCGCTGCCCTTGTACGACTCGCTCCCGATCGTGTTCAGGATCGCTTCGACGCCGTGCTCCACCGCGCCGTTGTAGTCGCCCGACTGCAGGCGCGGCTTCATGATCGTGCTCGTGATCAGCTTCGACTTCGCGTCGGTCAGGCTCCCTTCGAGCCCGTAGCCGACTTCGATCCGCATCTTGTGCTCGTCGGTGAAGACGAACAGGATCACACCGTTGTCTTTCTTCGCCTGGCCGACGCCCCACTGATGGATCGCCTGCGCTCCCATCTCCTCGAGCGTCGTTCCCTCCGGCACTTTCTTGTCGACGTAGACCAGCACCTGATCGGAGGTCCGCTCCTCGAACGCTTTCAACTTCTGGTCGAGCCGGGCGGCCGTGTCGCCGGAGAGAGCGCCGGCGTTGTCGGTGACGTAATGCGCCGGTTTGGTGGGAAGCGGGATCGCGAGGAGGAAGGTGAGGAAGAGAGTCGAGAGCATGGTGCTTATAATGCGCGAAAAATGCCCGCCGCCCGCCTCATTCTCGAAGATGGAACCGTGTACTCGGGCGAATCGTTCGGCTCGCCTGCCACGACGATCGGGGAGGTCGTCTTCAACACCTCGCTGACCGGCTACCAGGAGATCGCCACCGATCCGTCGTACCGGTTCCAGATCGTCGTCATGACGTACCCGCACATCGGTAACTACGGGATCGAACGGGCCGTCGAGCAGAGCGATGCGCCGCAGGTCGCCGGCTTCGTCGTCCGCGACGTGATCGAGGAGCCGTCGAGCGCGCGCTCCCAGATGTCGCTCGGCGAGTACTTCGAGAAGACCAAGGTCGCGGCGATCGCCGGTCTCGACACCCGGGCGCTGACGCGGAAGATCCGGACCGAAGGCGCGATGCGCGGCATGATCACGACCGACGAGCGCCCGGTCGCCGAACTGCTCGAGGAGATCCGGCGCGCTCCGTCGATGAGCGGACTCGACCTCGTGCAGCGCGTCACCGCGCTCCGGCCGTATCCGTTCGACGAGCAGCCGTCCGAGGCGCGTCACCGCGTCGCGGTCTACGATTTCGGCGTCAAGCGCGACATCCTCCGGCAACTCGTCCGGCAGAACTGCGACGTCACCGTCTATCCCGCGACGACGCACGCCGACGAGATCCTCAACCGCAAGTACGACGGCGTCCTCCTCTCGAACGGCCCCGGCGACCCCGAACCGGTGACATACGCGCAGGACAACATTCGCCACCTCGTCGGCAAGATCCCGATCTTCGGCATCTGCCTCGGCCACCAGCTCCTCGGCCTCGCCCTCGGCGGCCGGACGTACAAGCTCAAGTTCGGCCATCGCGGCGGCAACCATCCGGTGAAGGACCTCCGGTCCGGCCGTGTCGAGATCACGGCGCAGAACCACGGCTTCTCCGTCGATCCCGACTCGCTGTCAGAGAACGACGTCGAGTT
>DASYSN010000013.1:0-2301 GCA_036003305.1 Thermoanaerobaculia bacterium | reverse complement strand
AACACGCATGAAGAGGCCGAACGCGTCGTCGAGGTCCTGAGCCGGTTACACTAGGTTCATGTTGACGACGATCGTGGTTCTCGTCGCCATCGTTGCGATGGCGGGTGCGTGGGTGTGGGCGCAGCGGGCGATTGCGGAACGAGATCTGGCGGTCGCCGAACGCAGCAAGGCGGAGACGCGAGCGGTGGAACTGCAGCGCCGCCTCGATGACGCGCAGCAGGCGCGCGCCGTCGCCGAGTCGAAGGCGCAGCACCTCGAATCATCGCGCGAGCAGATCGAGAGCACTTTCGTCGCGCTCGCGCAGCGCGCCTTCCAGCAGGTCGGCGAATCGCTCGTGACGACGAGCAAGACGCAGATCAACGGCTCGCTCGACACCAAGAAGGCCGAGATCGAGGCGCTCCTCATACCGATGCGCGAGATGATCGAGGCGTACCGCGGCGAGGTCACGAAGAGCGAGCACGTACGCAACGAGGTGTACGGCGGGCTCCAGCAGCAGATCCGCTCGCTGATGACGGCGCACGAGGCGGCGTATCGTGAGGCGTCGCGCCTCGCCAACGCGCTGCAGTCGCCGACCGTCCGCGGCTCGTGGGGGGAGTCGTCGCTCCGCCGCTGCATCGAGCTCTCCGGGATGAGCGAGTTCTGCGACTTCACGGTCCAGGAGACGTTCTTCGACGACGAGGGCCGCCGCCGCCGTCCCGACGTCATCGTGCAGCTTCCGAACTCGCGCGTCATCGCGATCGACGCGAAGGTCCCACTCGAGGACTACACGCACGCCGCGAACGAGACCGACGACGTCCGCCGCCGCGAGTTTCTCGCCGCGCACGCGAAGACGCTGCGGCGCCACATCGACTCGCTGAGCAAGCGCGAGTACCAGGCGGCGATCAGCGACACGCTCGACTTCGTCGTCCTCTTCGTCCCGGGCGAGCACTTCCTCTCCGCGGGTCTCGTCAGCGATCCGACGCTCTTCGACTACGCCGCCGACAAGAAGATCTACCTCGCGTCGCCGACCGTCCTGCTTCCGCTCCTCCGCGCCATCGACGCCGGCTGGAGAGCGGAACGGACGGAAGAGAACGCGAAGAAGATGCACGACGCCGGCGTGGAGCTCTTCAACCGCTTCGTGAAGGTGATGGAGCACATCCAGAACGTCGGCCGCGCCCTCGCCAGCACGGTCGAAAAGTATAACGGCGCCATCGGCTCGATCGACCGCATGCTCTGGCCGAAAGGGGAGGAGATGCAGCGGATGGCCGGCAGCGGCAAGGACCTCGGCGATCTGAAGCAGCTCGAAGTCATCCCGCTCGAGTCGACCAAGCTGCGCCTCACGATGCAGGCGAGCGAGCCGGGCGAGGTTGTTCCGCTGCGCGAGACGTCGTCATAACTGAAAAAATGGGACGCACTCCAACCCCGTCATCCTGAGCCGGCGTAGCGCGGCGAAGGATCTCCAGATGAGCTACAGGTGGCTCGTGCTGCGAAACTTGAGATCCTTCGCCGTCTACGCGGCTCAGGATGACGGGACGGGGATGGTGACAGGGTGGGTGCGTGCGTGTTACCCTCCGCGGACCATGACTACCCTTCCTCAGGAGAACGAGTCGATGCTCACGGTCGACTCGCGTCTTTGGCTCTGCCGCTAGCCGGCCCATCGTCGTAATCGACAACTACGACTCCTTCACCTACAACTTAGTTCAGCAGATCGAACGCCTCGCCGGCGTCTCGCTGACGGTCGTCCGCAACGACGCGTTCGATCCGGTGGCGCTGATCGAGAGCGCTCCGCGCGCGATCGTCATCTCGCCCGGACCGGGAACGCCCGGCCGCGCGGGACGCTGCATCGAGCTGATACGCGCGAACGACCGCATCCCGCTCCTCGGCGTCTGCCTCGGCCACCAGGCGATCGGCGAGGCGTTCGGCGCGCGCATCGTCCGCGGTGGCGTTCCGGTGCACGGCAAGGTGACCGAGGTGATGCACCGCGGCGAGCGGCTCTTCGCGAGTTGCGACTCGCCGATGAGCACCGCGCGGTATCACTCGCTCGTCATCGAAACCGAGTCGCTGCCGGACGATCTACTCGTCGACGCGGAAACGCCGGACGGCGTCGTGATGGCGGTGACGCACCGCGACCGTCCGGTCTTCGGCATCCAGTTCCATCCGGAGTCGTACGGCACGACCGGCGGCGATCAGTTGATCCGAAACTTTCTGGAGGTGGCGCGATGATCGACAAAGCGATCAAACGGGTAGTCGACGGTCACGATCTCGATCGCACCGAGATGCACGCCGTCTTCGGCGAAGTGATGGACGGCAACGCGTCCGACG
>DASYSN010000012.1:0-6119 GCA_036003305.1 Thermoanaerobaculia bacterium | reverse complement strand
GTCGAGCTGGCGCACGCCGGCAAAACGCTCAGTCCCGACGAGCTCGCATCCATCCAGAAACGCATCGAATCCAAAGGACTGCTGTTCAAGGTGCGCGTCATGAGCGCGCAGACCGGCGGCGGCGACCGCGTTCCCGCGGCGCCCGCTGGAAACAGCTTGTGAGGACGAACATGGCTAAGAAACTCATTGTGTCGCTCATCGCGCTCTTCACGATCGCGCTGACCCCCGCGTTCGGCGACTGGCCGACGAGCGGAAAAGAAAAGGCGAAGGACAGACAGGAAGCGCGCGCCGAGCGGGAGCAGGACCGCTACGAAGCGGCGACCGACGCGCTCGACGATCACGAATGGCGCCGTGCGATCACCCTCTTCACCGAGGTCGCGCGCATGGGTGGCCCCCACGCCGACGCCGCCATCTACTGGGCCGCGTACGCGGAGGCGAAGAACGGCGACCGCACCGACGCGCTGGCAACGCTCGTCGATCTCCGAAAGGCGTTCCCGCAGAGCAAGTACATCGAAGACGCGAAGTCGCTCGAAGTGGAGATCCGTCAGAACGCCGGGCAGTCCGTTTCGCCGGAAAACGAGTCCGACGACGACGTGAAACTGATGGCCCTCAACGGCCTGATGAATTCCGATCCGGACCGCGCCGTCCCGATCCTCGAAAACATTCTTCGCAGCCAGACGCAGTCGTCCAAGATGAAAGACCGCGCGCTCTTCGTCCTCAGCCAGACGAATTCACCGCGCGCGGCCGAGCTCCTCACCCGCATCGCGAAGGACGGCTCGAACCGCAACCTGCAGTCGCGCGCCCTCAAGTACCTCGGCATCATGGGCAGCGACAACAGCCGGAAGATTCTCGAGGAGGTCTACCGCTCCACCCCCGATCTCGCCGTGAAGCGGACCGTTCTGAAGTCGTTCATGGTCTCGGGCGATCGCGCGCGCCTGCTTGCGCTCGCCCGCAGCGAGCAGAACCCCGACCTGCGCGCCGAAGCCGTCCGCCAGCTCGGCGTCATGGGCGGACACCAGGAGCTCGAGGAGCTCTATCGGACCGAGACCTCGGTCGACGTGAAGAAGAACATCATCCAGGCGATGTTCATCGGCGGCTCCGCCGACAAGCTTGGCGAGCTCGCGCGCACGGAGACGAATCCCGAGCTGCGCATTGCCGCGATCAAGAACCTCGGCCTGGTCGGCGGCGAGCGCTCGTCGACGATCCTGAAGTCGCTGTATGAGAGCGACCAGAACCCCGAAGTCCGCCACGCCGTCATCACCGCTCTCTTCCTTCACGGAGACGCGAAGACCCTCGTCGCGCTCGGACGCGCGGAGAAGAACCCCGAGCTCCGGAAGTCGATCGTGACGAAGCTCTCGGTCATGAACTCGAAAGACGCCGCCGACTTCCTCATGGAGATCCTCAACGAGAAGTGACGTACTGACCTGGCCTGGGAACGCGTCGTGCTGAACGCGTTTCCATGGCCAAGCAGACCGTCGCTGACTTCCTCGTTCACCGGCTCCAGGCGTGGGGCGTCAATCGCATCTACGGTTATCCCGGCGACGGGATCAACGGCATCATGGGCGCGCTCGAGCGCGTCGGCGACGCGATGCACTTCGTCCAGGTGCGGCACGAGGAGATGGCGGCGTTCATGGCGTGCGCGCACGCCAAATTCACGGGTGAGCCCGGCGTCTGCCTCGCCACCTCCGGCCCCGGCGCGATCCACCTGCTGAACGGCCTCTACGACGCGAAACTCGATCACCAGCCGGTCGTCGCGATCGTCGGCCAGTCGTCGCGGCTCGCGATGGGAGGGAACTACCAGCAGGAAGTCGATCTGCAGTCGCTCTTCAAAGACGTCGCGTCCGACTACGTACAGACGGCGATGGCGCCGGCGCAGATCCGTCACCTCATCGATCGCGCCTTCCGCATCGCCCGCGCACAACGCAGCGTCACCTGCGTGATCATCCCGCACGACCTTCAGGAAGAGCCGTACGAAGATCCGCCGCACAAGCACTCGACCATTCACTCCGGCACCGGCTGGACCACGCCGCGCGTCGTCCCGGAAATGGAGGACCTCCGGCGCGCCGCCGGCGTGCTCAACGAAGGGAAGAAGGTCGCCATGCTCATCGGCCAGGGCGCGATGCGTGCCGCCGATGAGGTGATCGAGGTTGCCGACCTCCTCGGCGCCGGCGTCGCGAAGGCGCTCCTCGGCAAGGCAGCGCTCCCCGACGAGCTCCCGTTCGTCACCGGGGCGATCGGACTCCTCGGCACGAAGCCGTCGTGGACGCTCATGAGCGAGTGCGACACGCTGCTGATGGTCGGTTCGTCCTTTCCGTATCCCGAGTTCCTGCCTCAGGAGGGGCAAGCGCGCGGCGTGCAGATCGACATCGACGGGCGGATGCTCTCGATCCGCTATCCGATGGAGATCAACCTCATCGGCGACAGCCGCGAGTCGCTTCGCGCGTTGATTCCGCTGCTGAAGCGGAAGACCGACCGCGGGTGGCGCGAGCAGATCGAGAGCGAGATCAAGGAGTGGTGGAAGCTGGTCGAGAGCCGCGCGCAGGAGAGCGCCGATCCGATCAACCCGCAGCGCGTCTTCTTCGAGCTGTCGCCGCGGCTGCCGGAGCGCTGCATCGTCGCGTCCGACTCCGGCTCCGCCGCGAGCTGGTACGCGCGCGACCTGAAGTTCAAGCGCGGGATGATGGGATCGCTCTCCGGGAACCTCGCGACCATGGGTCCGGGCGTCCCGTACGTCATCGCCGCGAAGTTTGCGTTTCCGGATCGCGTCGCGATCGCGCTCGTCGGCGACGGCGCGTTTCAGATGAACGGGATGAACGAGGTCATCACGATCGCGAAGTATTACAAGGAGTGGAGCGATCCGCGGCTCGTCATCGGCGTCCTCAAAAACCGCGACCTCAACATGGTGACGTGGGAGCAGCGGGTCATGTCCGGCGACGCGAAGTACGCGGCGTCGCAGGTGATGCCCGACTTTCCGTACTCCCAATACGCGCAATCACTCGGTCTGACCGGCATCCGCGTCGAGAAACCGGAGCAGATCGGCGCCGCGTGGGACGAGGCGTTGCACGCGAAGACGCCGGCGATCATCGAGTTCCACACCGACCCCGAGGTGCCGCCGCTGCCCCCGCACATCACGAAGGACCAGGCGAAGAAGTTCCTCGAAGCGCTGATGAAAGATCCGGCGCGCGGCGAGATGATCAAGGAGTCGATGAAGGAGATGTTCGCGTCGGTGCTGAAATAGAGTTGCCGGTGGCCAGTGGCCGGTTGCCAGATTCTGACGGCCACCGGCCACCGGCCACCGGCCACTGGCCACTAAGAATATGCGCGACGAACAGACCCGCTTCACGCCAATCGAATTTCCCAACAGCCGCCCGGTGCACCGGCGCGTTCACAACGACCGCATCCAGTCGCTGAACGTCGATGCGGCGGCGCTCGCGTCGGCGCTGCGCCGCGAAGTTCGCGGTGAAGTGCGATTCGACGACGGCTCGCGTGCGCTCTACGCCACCGACGCTTCCAACTACCGGCAGATTCCGATCGGGGCCGTGCTCCCGCGCGGCGTCAACGACGTTCTCGCCACGATCGCGCTCGCGCGCCAGTTCGGCGCGCCGATCCTCGCGCGCGGCGGCGGGACCTCGCTCGCCGGCCAGTGCTGCAACGTCGCCGTCATCCTCGACTTCGGCAAGTACATGCACGAGATCGTCGAGATGAATCTCGACGAGAAATTCGCCCGCGTGCACCCAGGCATCATCCTCGACGATCTTCGCAACGCGGCCGAGAAACACGAGCTGACCTTCGGCCCCGACCCAGCGACGCATACGCACTGCACGATCGGCGGGATGATCGGCAACAACTCGTGCGGCGTGCACGCGTTGATGGCGGGCAAGACCGTCGACAACATCGAGGAGCTCGACGTCGTCACGTACGACGGCGAACGGATGCGCGTCGGTCCGACCAGCGACGAGGAGCTGTCGCGCATCATCGCCGAGGGCGGACGGCGCGGCGAGATCTACGCCGGGATGAAGTCGATCCGCGACCGCTTCGCTGATCAGATCCGCGCCCGCTACCCGAAGATCCCGCGCCGCGTCTCCGGATACAACCTCGACGAGCTGCTCCCGGAGAACGGATTCAACATCGCTCGCGCGCTCGTCGGAACCGAGTGCACCTGCGTCGTCGTGCTCGAGGCGAAGTGCAAGCTCGTCTACTCGCCGCCGAAACGCGTCCTGGCGCTCATCGGCTACCCGTCGGCGTTCGATGCCGCCGATCACGTCCCCGAAATCCTGAAGTTCAAGCCGATCGGTCTCGAAGGGCTCGACGACCTTCTGATCGAGGCGGAGAAGGCGAAGAAGCTCAATCCCGAGGGCATTGCGCTGCTCCCCAAGGGCGGCGGATGGCTGTTCGTCGAATTCGGCGGCGAAACGCTGGACGAGGCGCGCGAAGCCGCGCAGAAGATGATCGACGCGGTCCGCGGCGAGGTCCGTTCGACCAAGCTGATCGACGACACGAAGCAGCAGAAGATGGTCTGGGGTGTCCGCGAGTCGGGCCTCGGCGCTACCGCTTTCCGGCCCGGCACGCAGCGCACGTGGGAAGGGTGGGAGGACTCGGCTGTCGCGCCGGAGAAACTCGGCGGCTACCTCCGCGACCTTCGCAAGCTGCTCAACAAGTACAACTACGTCGGCGATCTCTACGGCCACTTCGGCCAGGGATGCGTCCACACGCGCAACAACTTCGATCTGGAGTCGCCGAAGGGAATCGAGAAGTACCGCTCGTACATCGACGAAGCGGCCGATCTCGTCGTGTCGTACGGCGGCTCGCTTTCGGGCGAGCACGGCGACGGCCAGTCGCGCGCCGACCTGCTGCCGAAGATGTTCGGCGAGGAACTGGTCGGCGCCTTCCGCGAGTTCAAGTCGCTCTGGGATCCGGAGTGGAAGATGAATCCCGGCAAGGTCGTCACGCCGTACCACCCGACCGAAAACCTGCGCCTCGGCGCCGACTATCGTCCGTGGTCGCCTTCGACGCACTTCCAGTTCCCGGAGGATGAAGGCCGCATCGACCGCGCGATCCTGCGCTGTGTCGGCGTCGGCAAGTGCCGGCGGATGGAAGCGGGGACGATGTGCCCGAGCTTCATGGCGACGCGCGAGGAGGAGCACTCGACCCGCGGCCGCGCGCGGCTGCTCTTCGAGATGTTCCAGGGCGAAGCGATCCCCGACAACTGGAAGAACGAGGCGGTCAAAGAGGCGCTCGACCTCTGCCTCGCGTGCAAGGGATGCAAAGGCGAGTGCCCCGTCAACGTCGACATGGCGACGTACAAGGCGGAGTTTCTCTCGCATTACTACGAACGGCGAATGCGTCCGCTCAGCGCTTACACGATGGGCTGGATCCATCGCTGGTCGCGCCTCGCCGAGCTCGCACCGTGGCTCGCGAATCTGATGATGCCGCTCCTCAAGCCGCTGACCGGAATCGCGAAAGAGCGAAAGATGCCGAAGTACGCGCGCAAGACGTTCCGGCAGCTCTTCCGCGAGAGCACATCCGAGCCGAACCGCCGCGTCGTTCTCTGGCCCGACACGTTCAACAATCACTTCCACCCCGACACCGCACTCGCCGCGGCCGAGGTGCTCGAAGCCGCCGGATATCACGTCACCATCCCGCGGAAGCGGCTCTGCTGCGGGCGTCCGCTGTACGACTGGGGCTTCCTGAAGATCGCGAAGAAGCTGCTGCGGGAGATTCTCGACACGCTCGGTCCCGAGATCGACGAAGGTGTCGCTGTGATCGGCCTCGAGCCGAGCTGCGTCTCCGTCTTTCGCGACGAGCTCGTGAACCTCTTCCCGAACGATCCTCGGGCGAAGAAGCTTTCGAAGCTCGCGATGACGCTGAGCGAATTCATCGAGCGCGAAGGCGACCGCTTCCAGCTCCCGCGGCTCGAAGGAAAAGCGCTCGTTCAGGCGCACTGCCACCACGCGGCAATCCTCGGTTTCGGCGACGAAGAAAAAGTCCTGAAGGGACTCGGTCTCGACGTCCACCGTCCCGACTCCGGCTGCTGCGGGATGGCTGGCGCGTTCGGCTTCGAAGAGAAGAACTATCAGATCTCCACGCGCCTCGGCGAGCGTGTGCTCATCCCGGAAGTC
>DASYSN010000011.1:0-6995 GCA_036003305.1 Thermoanaerobaculia bacterium | reverse complement strand
GAGAAGACGGCGGCGACGATGCCGAGGTCGATCGCCGGCTCGTCGATCTGCAGACCGCCGGCTAGGTTCACATAGATATCGCTCATCGAGAAATTGCCGCCGCTCTTGCGCTCCAGCACCGCGAGCAGGAGCGACACGCGGTTCGCGTCGATGCCCATCGCCGTCCGCCGCGGAGAAGGGAAGTGGGTCGCGGAGACGAGCGCCTGCACTTCGATCAGCAGAGGACGCGTTCCTTCGAGCGCCGCGACGACCGCCGAGCCGGGAGCGCTGCTGCGCTGCGACAGGAGAGCGGCCGACGGGTTCGCCACCTCTTCCAGTCCGTCGTCGTGCATCTCGAAGATCGCCATCTCGTTCGCGGGGCCGAAGCGGTTCTTGTAGGCGCGGACGACGCGGTAGTTCTGAAACTTGTCGCCCTCGAAGTAGAGCACCGTGTCGACGATGTGCTCGAGCGACTTCGGCCCGGCGATCGTTCCTTCCTTGGTGATGTGGCCGATGAGGAAGATCGGAACGGAAAGCCGTTTCGCGGCGGTCATCAGCGTGCCGGCGGAGTCGCGCACCTGGCCGACGGCGCCCGGCGTCGAGTCGTTGACCGCCGTGTGCACCGTCTGGATCGAGTCGATGATCGCGGCGACCGGGTGCAGCTTCTCGATCTCCGCGATGATCCGCTCGATCGACGTCTCGCCGAAGAGGAGGATGTTCTCGTTCGTCGTGCCGAGGCGGCGGCCGCGTAGCGCGATCTGCCGCGGCGACTCTTCGCCGGACACGTAGAGGACGCGGCCGAATTGTGCGAGCTCCTGCGCTGCCTGGAGGAGCAGCGTCGACTTGCCGATGCCCGGCTCGCCGCCGACGAGCGTCACCGCGCCGGCGACGAGGCCGCCGCCGAGGACCCGGTCGAGGGCGGGGATGTTCGTGGAGAGGCGCGGCGTTGCGTCGGTGTCGATCGCGCTGATCGGGGCCGGGGCCGCCGCCGACGGCCCGCCGGTGGCTCTTGGAGCGTCTTCCTGCGCGAACGAGTTCCACGCATTGCAGTCCGGACACCGCCCGAGCCACTTCGGAGACTGGCTCCCGCACTCGGTACAGGAGAAGACGGCCGCCTTTTTCGCCACGAAACGATTCTCTAACGAATCGTCACTTCGCCGCGAAGGTCGCGTTGCATCTCTCTCTGCACGACGTCCGCGGAGGCGTCCCGACTGAACAGGTGGTAGAGCTTGGTCAGCGCTGCTTCCGCGGTCATGTCGTAGCCGCTGATGGCGCCCGCGCGCGCGAGAGCGGAGCCGGTGGCGTACTCGGCGAGGTTCACGGCGCCTGCGAGGCATTGCGTACAGTCGACGATCACGACGCCGCGGCGTGTCGCCTCTTCGAGTGCGGCGAGGAACTCGGCATTCTGATCGGGGCCGTTGCCGACGCCGTACGCTTCGAGCACCAGTCCTTGCAGCGGAGGCCGCAGCACGTTGCGCACGAGCTCGGGCGAGATGCCGGGGAAGAGACGGAGCGCGCTGACGACTGGCGATGCGAATTCTTCGACCGTCAGCGTCTCGCCCGAATCCGCGTGCCGGACGAAGTTCCAGTTGATCTCGATGTCGATTCCGGCGGTGCCGAGGTGCGGGTAATTCGGCGAGTCGAATGCGGCGAAGCCGTCGGCGCTCACTTTCACGGCACGGCAGCCACGCAGCAGTTTGCCTCCGAAGTAGAGGCAGACCTCCGGGATCGCGTACGACGACGCGATCAACAGCGAGGTGATCAGGTTCTCCCGCGCGTCGTTGCGCACCTCGCAGAGCGGGATCTGCGAGCCGGTGACGATTACCGGCTTGCCGAGGCCGCGCAGCATGAAAGGCAGCGCCGACGACGTGTACGCCATCGTGTCGGTGCCGTGGAGGACGACGAAGCCGTCGTATTCGTCGTAATGCGAGGCGATGTCGTTGGCGATCTTCACCCACTGCGCCGGCGTCATGTTGGACGAGTCGAGCAGCGGGTCGTACTCGTGGACCGTCACGTCGGGCATCGACGCGTGCGCCAGCTCCGGCATCGCCGCCATCTGTTCCTGCAGAGAGCCCGGAGCCGGCGTGTACCCGCGGGCCGACCGGTCCATGCCGATCGTCCCGCCGGTGTATGCGACGAAGACGCGCTTGCGATGCGTCATCGTTTGATGATCGCGCCGTCCTTCATCACGAAGGTCACATGTTCCGTCGCGTGGATGTCGTCGAGCGGATTGCCGGGGACGGCGACGATGTCGGCGAGCTTGCCGGTCTCGAGCGTCCCGACGCGGTCGATCACGCCGAGGAGCGTGGCGGCGGACTGCGTGCCGGCGCGCAGCGCGGCGGCGGGCGTCATGCCGTTGTCGACCATCAGCCCGAATTCATGTGCGTTCTGGCCGTGCGGCGACACCGCTGAGTCGGTACCGAGCGCGATCTTCACGCCGGCGTTCACGGCGTTGCGGAACATGCCGAACATCGCGTCGTGCGCCGCGCGCGCCTTCACGGCGATGGCCGGTGGGAACTTGTCGGCCTTCAGCCCGACCGTGTAGCCCGCCATCAGCGTCGGGACGAGGTAGACGCCCTTCTCCTTCATCAGCGCGAGTGTGTCGGGCTTGATGAACGAGCCGTGCTCGATCGAGTCGACGCCCGCCGCGATCGCCATCTTCGCCGCGACGTCGCCGTGGCAGTGCGCCGCGACCTTGCGGCCCCAGTGGTGCGCCTCTTCGACGATCGCGTTCATCTCCGCCTGCGAGAACTCCGGCGCGTCGACCGGATCGGCGAGCGAGAGGACGCCGCCCGACGGCATGAACTTGATCACGTCGGCGCCGTATTTGATCTGGTACCGCACCGAGGCGCGGCACTCATCCGGACCATTGCAGACGCCGTCGATCGGTCCCGCCTGCGGCGCCACGTTCGGCGGGAAGGGGTCCTTGTCCGCGTGGCCGCCGGTCGCGCTGATCGCGTGCACCGCCACGAGCATCCGCGGGCCGACGACGATGCCGGCGTTGATGGCGTTCCGCAGGCCGACGTCGATGTAGTTGTCCGCGCCGACGTTGCGCACGGTCGTGAAGCCGGCGTTGATCGTCCGGTGCGCGTACATCTCGGCGTAGTACGCCTGCTCCGCCGGCTGGCGCATGATGTTGGTGAAGAAGTCGAGGTAGTAGTTGTCGCCCGACTCGCCGGTGAGGTGAACGTGGCTGTCGATGAAGCCGGGGAGGAGCGTCGCATCGCCGAGGTCGATCACCTCGGCGCCCGCGGGGACGGCGACGTTGATGCCGGCGATCTTGTTGCCGGTCACGACGATCGTCGCGTTGCGGATGACCTCGTTCGACGTGCCGTCGAACAGCCGCGCGGCTTTCAGCGCGATCGTTTTCGGTTGTGCGGTGAGGGAGGCGGCGAGGAGGAGGAGCGCGAGAGCACGAAGTGCGTTCTTCATCGCGCGACAGAGTAGCAAAACGTAGGGCGGGCCTAGGCCCGCCCCCACGTGACAATTCGAAAGAACTTAGAAGAAAACGCGGTCCGCCTGGAAGTGTCCGCGGTTTTCCCAGCCGCCGGTCACGTTGATGCGATCGCCGGGATGGAGTCGCCAGACGTTCACTGAGCCACGGGTGTCCATGTTCCGAACGTCAACACGGATCATCCTGCCGGTGCCGTCAGCGCGCATGTCGAAGAAGTGGTAGTGGCGGTTGACCGACTGCACCGTACCCGTCAGCGCGCCTTCCGGGGCGGACGAGTACATCGGCTGGCCGTTGTACGGACGGTAGTCCGAGCCGCCGAGCCACGCGGCGTTGTCGACCGTGACGAGACCATCGCGGCCGTAGCCGTCAAAACGGACGTAGTCGCCCATCCGGATGTTCCTGTCGGTGATCGTCGCAGCCGGCACCCAGTACGAGTAGCCGCCGTTGTCGAGTGTTACGCGGTAGCCAGCCCCATCAGCGATGAGACCGGTCACATGACCCTGCATCGAGATACGTCCGGCCTGAGCCATGGCCATCGGTGCGCAAAGCAGAAGCGCAAGCGCGAACACCATGCCGAACCGAACGTTAAACCTTTGATTTGCCTGCATATAGCAACCTCCTTGGAGACGTTGACTACGTCTCTTTCTATCGCAAGGAGGTTGCCAGAATTGGCGGGCTTACGCGTTGCTGGGCGGAGTGCTTCCGGAGCTCCCCGCGGGCGGCGCGATCGGCGTCGGCACGTCGGTCGACGGACCCGATCCCGGCGCGATGGTCATCTTTTCGCCGGCGGTTTCCTCGGGGTAGTACTCCTTCATCTTCATGTAATCCTGGCCGGTCTCTTCGATCAGGATCTGATTGACTTCCCACCCTTCGAGCGTCTCGCGCTCGAGCAGCTTGCGGGCGATCTTGTCGAGGGAGCTCTTGTTGCCCGTGATGATGTCGTGCGCCGTCTTGTAGGCGCGGTCGAGGATCCGGCGGACTTCCTTGTCGATCTCGATCGCCGTCGCCTCGGAGTAGTCCTGATGTTGCGCGAACTCGCGACCGAGGAAAATCGCCTCTTCCTTCTTGCCGAAGGTCGCGGGGCCGAGATCCGACATGCCCCACTCGCACACCATCTTGCGCGCCATTCCGGTCGCGCGCTCGATGTCGTTGCCGGCGCCGGTGGTGATCTCGTTCATGAAGATTTCTTCCGCAATGCGGCCGCCCATGAGGACCGCGAGCATGGCGTCGAGGTAGCGCTTCGAGTACGAGTACTTGTCCTCGGTCGGGAGCTGCTGCGTGAGGCCGAGGGCCCGGCCGCGGGGGATGATCGTGACCTTGTGCAGCGGATCGGCCGCCGGAAGCATCGCGGCGACGATCGTGTGGCCCGACTCGTGGTACGCGGTGTTCCGCTTCTCGCGGTCGGACATCATCATCGACTTCCGCTCGACGCCCATCAGGACCTTGTCCTTGGCGAACTCGAAGTCGACCATTTGCACTTTCTTCTTGTCGTAACGCGCGGCATTGAGCGCCGCCTCGTTGACGAGGTTCGCGATGTCGGCGCCGGAGAAGCCCGGCGTGCCGCGCGCGATGATCGGGAGGTCGACGTCTTCGGCGAGCGGGATGTTGCGCGTGTGGACGCGGAGGATGCCCTCGCGCCCCTTCAGGTCCGGCAGGTCGACGACGACGCGGCGGTCGAAGCGGCCGGGGCGGAGGAGGGCGGGGTCGAGGACGTCGGGACGATTCGTACCGGCGATCAGGATGACGCCTTCATTCGACTCGAAGCCGTCCATCTCGACGAGGAGCTGATTCAGCGTCTGTTCGCGCTCATCGTGTCCGCCGCCGAGGCCTGCGCCGCGGTGACGGCCGACGGCGTCGATCTCGTCGATGAAGATGATGCACGGCGCGTTCTTCTTGCCCTGTTCGAACAGGTCGCGGACGCGCGAGGCGCCGACGCCGACGAACATCTCGACGAAGTCGGAGCCCGAGATCGAGAAGAAGGGGACGTTCGCTTCACCCGCGATGGCGCGGGCCAGGAGCGTCTTGCCGGTGCCCGGAGGCCCCATGAGGAGAACGCCCTTCGGGATCTTGCCGCCGAGTTTTGTGAACTTCTGCGGCTCTTTGAGGAACTCGATGATCTCGTGCAGCTCGAGCTTCGCCTCGTCGACGCCGGCGACGTCCTTGAACGTCACCTTCTTCGCGCTGCCCGAGAGGAGCTTCGCCTTCGACTTGCCGAACGAGAGCGCCTTGTTGCCGCCCGCCTGCATCTGGCGCATGAAGAAGATCCAGAGGCCGATGAGGAAGAGGACCGGCGCCCACGTGATGAGGGCGGTGATGAACGGCGCGTCGCCCTTCGGCTCAAACTCCATCGAGACGTTCTTCGCCTTGAGGGTGTCGATCATCTGCGGGTAGTTCGACGGCGCGTTGAGGTGGAACTCTTTCGAGCCCTGGATCGCCGTCTTGAACTCGCCGTGGATCTCGTCGCCGCGGATGGTGACCTTGTCGACCTGACCTTTGTTCACGAAGTCGATGAACTGGCTGAAGTTGATCGGGTTGCTCGTTCCCTTCGTCGTCTGGAAGAGACTCCAGAGGAGGAAGACCAGCACGATGATGACAACCCAAAGGAGTGCTGTTTTTACCGTGGAATTCAACGAATCGCCTCCGGAGTGACCGCCGATGCTTCAGGCATGCCACTCATAAAACACTGTGCCCACGTAACGTGTGGCACCTGAGGGGAATTCTACGGCTTGCCAGCCGCCGGGTTGCCGCCGATCTTCCAGTCGTTCCCGACCCGATACAACAGCTTGTCGCCGAACGAGATCGCGTTGCAGCGGGCGCCCTTCACCTTCGGCGGCTTCGCCAGCGCCAGGTGCGCGGTGCCGATCTTGCCGAGGTTCCCGACGCGGTGGAGCTCGAGGAGAACCCCCTTTTTCGAGCCGAGCGCCGTCACCAGCAGCACGCGGCCCGTCTCGGTATGCTCGACCAGCAGCGCGTAGTCTTCCATTTTGTTGCAGTCGAAGTCGCCGCGGACGACGTGCGCGCACGGATCGCTGATCGGGATCACGTATCCTGGGAAGCGCCTGACGACCTCCTGTTGCACGGCGGCCGGAACGGTGCAGAGGTTGGCGGCGGCTAGAAACAGGGCGAAGGCGAAGGTCATCTCGACTCGATGATGCGCCCGATCCACGGGAGGTTTCCATGATGCGCATCAAGCTCGAGTCCGTAGCCGACGTACGAGCCGCCATCGGTCTCGAAGGCCTTGAAGTCGACGGTGAGGTCGATGGTGCGGAGGCTCGGCCGGTCGAGCAGCGCGACGAGGTGCAGCGACTTCGGCCCGTGCAGCCGCAACTGCGCCAGGAGGTAGTTCTCGATCACGCCGGTCGAGACGATGTCTTTGATGACATAGACGTCGCGGCCGGTGATGTTGGTGTAGCTGACGAAGTCGATCTCGAGCGCCGAGGCGACGCCGGTGTCGGCTTCGTCGCGCACGACGTCGATGAAGCCGTAGGTGACCTCGCCGTCGATGACGCGCATGAGATCGGCGAGGAAGACCGACGCCCCTTTGAGGATGCCGAGGAGGAAG
>DASYSN010000010.1:0-8436 GCA_036003305.1 Thermoanaerobaculia bacterium | reverse complement strand
TCGACGTATTCGCGGCTACGAGCACTCCCGTTGCGGAAGACGCATGTTCGATGAGAACGGGGGCCGCATCGATGAGCGACCCGCTGCCGTTCATGCGCACGCCGACGATGTCGTCAGGAGGATACGGAAAGAGACCTTGCGACGGCGGCGGACCTGTCGACGTCGGCCAGATCACCGCAAAATCAATCGCGTTCCACGTGACCACCGGGACGCCGTCGAAGAAGGTCGGCGGTGGCAGCGCCACGTCATGAACGACAGGGACGGTGCTCGCCGTATCGATCGTCGCCGCCGCCACGCCACGATCCGACAGCCATGCCGCGACCGTCGTCCCATTCGCGGCCGCCAATGAGAACCCTCTCACCTGCTGCCCCAGGTCGATCGGTGCGGCATCGACCGGATCGAGCGCGAGCGTGAAGCGGCGAAGGTGCACCACGTTGTCGCTCCACGCAATCACGACGTACTTTCCATCGAAGGCGACCGCATAGGAACCGGATGATCCGAGAATGACGGGGGCAACGTCGACCGGCGATGTCAACGGAACGCCGTCGCTCGTAAAGGCGCGTGCGCGGAGGACGGGCGATCCGGTCGCCCACCACTCCTTCCAGATCACCACGAGGCGATCCGCGGCGACGCCGGCGTCTCCCAGCCACTGCAAATGGGCAGCGAAAGATACCGGCGACATCTGCGGGAACTCTCCAGCGCGCCAGTCCGCGTCGCGGGCGAAGGTCTGTCTCAGAACGGCGGAAGTGTCCTGACACACGAAAAGAAATCCGTCGGATGACGGCGCGATGTCGTACGGCGGGAACTGCGGCTGTTCGACAGAAGGCCCCGGGAGCGCCGGAAGGGACGGCGTCCCGTCCTGCTGCACGCGCGCAATGTAGGCGCGAGGCGTTGCAATACCGTCGAACGCGTACGCAATCGCGAACTCGGATCCGTTCCACGCAACGCGCGGCGAAGCGGAGGGGGTTCCGGCCACCGTCTGCATCGGGTCGGCTGGATGACCGTCCGCCGTGACGCGCTGCGCCGCAACCGCCGGACCGGCGACCGCAACGAGATAGCTCGCCCCGTCTGATCCGACCGCGACCGCCTGACCACCGCTGAAAGGACCGATGGCTTGCGGCCCTGAGACATCGCCGCCTCGCGAAACCGGAACCGCGGAAAGGCCGCCACTCGTCACATTCGCGACCAGATAGTCCGACCCGTTGCTCGCGACCGCCGACCGGTACGCGTCGCCGAAGTCGAGCGATCCTCTGATGACATTGCCGCGCGTATCGAGCAGCGCACCGTGGCCGTCCCAGTCGGCCAGCACTGTCTCTCCGTTCGTTGCCACTTCGACGTCGCCTATACATAGGCCCGCCCAATCCGTCACGTGTGTCCCAGCGGCGAGATGACCCCCGTCGTCGACGAACGCCGTATCGATCGATCCACACCCGCTGCCGATGACCAGCAAGTAACCGTCCGGAACAGCCGTCACCGCCGTGAACCCCTGGCGCGAACTGATATGGATGCCCAGCGGATCGAGAATGACTCCGCTGCTGCTGATCCTCGTCGCGTACGTGTCGCCGTTCCCGCGGGAGTCGCGCCAAACAGCGAGATACCCATCACTGCCGCGCGCAACACGCGGCAGATCCTGTCGGCTCGGAACGTCCAGCACCGGTCCATCAACAGGGATCGCGGCGGCAGCGGTAGCGGCGAACGCGAGGACGACTGCCGGGAGGAGAGAGGCGAACTTGGGGAAGGGCACGAGGAGGTCTTTTCCGAACAGTAATTACTGAATGACATTATAGCCGGTCAGCGGGAAGGCGTGCGTGCATCTTGCACGCTCACGGCGTATTCGCAGGAGGATGTCATGCGCGCTCTCCGGATCCGTGCGGTCGCGGTCTTGGGCCTGCTGGCCATCGGAGTGAGGGGGAGCGCCGCGGAGAACGATGCGCGCGCCGAGTGCACCTTCAATCCGCGCGCGTTCCCGTCGCCGGCAACGGTGTTCCGTGATTTGTCGGAACGCGCGGAGCTCGTCGCCCCGTCCACGACGTCCTCCCGCCACCGCGCCGTCGTCCCGCCTCCGCCCCCGCTCACGTTCACTGCGAAAAACTTCATCGACGACGAGATCTTCGGAAAGATGGTCAGAGACAAAGTGCGGTGGACTTCGCCGTCGACCGACGAGGAGTTCATCCGCCGCATCACGCTCGATCTCACCGGCGCGATACCCGACGCCGCTACGGTCAGAGCGTTCCTGACCGACACCTCGCCCGGCAAACGGGAGGCGATGATCGACAAGCTCCTGGCGAGCGACGGATTCACCGACCGCTGGACGATGTGGATCGGCGATCACGTGCGGAACGTGCAGAGGGCAATGAACACCAAAATACAGTTCGGAGCCCGCAACAGGTACTACCACTACCTGCACGACGCCATTGCGTCCGGGAAGGCTTACGACCAGATCGTTCGCGACGTGGTTGCCGGCACGGGCAACTCCGCGTCGAACGGCGCCGTCGTTTTCTGGCCCCGCCAGATTCAGTCGAATGGGCCGATTCAGGACACATACGACGACCTCTCAGCGTTCTCCGGCGAGCGTTTTCTCGGGATGCCCTTCGTCTGCCTCTCGTGCCACGACGGTCTGGGCCACCTCGAGCAGGTGAACTCCGCGATGGCGCATCGCACGCGGGCCGACTTCTGGCGCAATGCCGCGTTCTTCGCACGCAGCGGCCCCACGGCCACGCCGGTCGATCCCGACAGCGACACCGTCTCGTACACCATCGCCGACTTCCCTCAAGGCGAGTACAAGCTGAACACGGTCAGCGGCAACAAAACGCCGCGCACGCCGCTGAACGGAAAGGCCACCGCCGATCCGGCCTTCTTCCTGACCGGAGAGACCCCGAAGGCCACAGAAGGGCGCCGGCAAGCATATGCACGCATGCTCACGGCCGACCCGCAGTTCGCCCGCGCGACCGTGAACTTCGTGTGGAAAGAGATCTTCGGCGCCGGCATCGTCGAACCAGCCGACTCGTTCGATCTGGCCCGTCAGAATCCAGCGTCGCTCGCAGCGGGGGCAACGCTGCAGCCGACGCATCCGCAGTTGCTCACCAAGCTCGCCCAGGCCTTCATCGCCGGCAATTACGACCTGCGCGGCCTGATCCGCACCATCGTCGTCTCGAACGCCTATCAACTCTCATCCCGCTACACGGCCGGCGCATGGAACGAAGCCTGGGCGCCGTACTACGCGCGTCACTATCCACGGCGCCTGATGGCCGAAGAGATCTTCGATGCGATCGTTTCCGCCACCGGCGTCGGGGCGACCCTGGGAGTCAGCGGCGGTGGCTCCGTTCCGCGCGCGATGCTGCTGCCCGATCCAACCGAGGGCGGTACTTTCGCGGATCTGCTGGACCATTTCGAGAGAGGCAACCGGGACGACGATCCGCGCAGCTCCGACGGCTCGGTCCTGCAGGCGCTCGCGCTGCTCGACGATCCCTTCGTTTCCAACCGCATCGTTGCGACCAATCCCGCCTCGCTGGTCGCACGCCTGCTCGGGCAATCGAACGATCCAGCCGCGATCGCCGAGGGTCTCTACCTCAACACGTTGTCGCGCTATCCAACGGCGGACGAAAAAACAAAGGCGGTGGCGTATTTGAAGAGCGGCGAGCTGGCGAAGAAAACCGAAGACCTGCAGTTCGCGCTCATCAACAAGCTGGAGTTTCTCTTCAACTGACCGGAGACGACCATGGCGCACGACCCGAACTGCCCAAGCGAATACCGAGGCAGCTTTCCCGTTTTCGGCGAGGATTCAGCCGCCGCCACTTCATGAAGCTCGCCGGTACCTCGGTGGTCGCTTCGTTCTTCGCCGACGTCGCCAGCGCCCGCCTGCTCGCCGACGCGACCTCGGTCAACCCCACGCTGCTCAATTCCGCCAGGAACTGCATCCTCATCTTTCTTTCCGGCGCGCCGAGTCAAATCGACACGTTCGATCTGAAGGAAGGCTCGTGGACGCCCACGGACTTCGCGCCGGCCACCTACGGCGCAATCCGTTTCCCTCAGGGCTTGATGCCCAAAACAGCAGACCAGATCGACAACCTGGCCATCATCCGCTGCGGCCTTTCGTGGGCCGCGGTACACCAGCTCGCCCAGTCGTGGGTGCAGATCGCGCGCAATCCGGCGGGCGCCACGGGCCGCATCGCGCCGCATATCGGCGCGGTGGTCTCGCTCGAGTCGCAGAAGACGCGCACCGCCGCCGAGATCCTTCCGGGCTTCATCTCCCTTGGCGCCAAGCCGATGGTGAACGCAGGCTACCTGCCGGCGTGGTGCGCGCCGTTCGCCGTGCAACCGGCGTCCGCCGGTCTCCCGTTACTCGCTCATCCCGGCGGAGCCGCCCGCCTGAACGATCGCTGGACGCTGCTCCATACGATCGACCGGGACCGCACCGGCGGAGGGCTGGGAAAGAACGCATCCGACATGGACGCGTTCTATGGTCAGGCCAAGCAGCTCATCGACTCCCCCGAGGTCAACCAGATTTTCAGCTTTACCGGAGACGAGCACGCCCGCTACGGCGCAACGCCTTTCGGAGACTCATGCGTCGTGGCGCGCAAACTCGTCTCCGCGCACCGAGG
Source organism: Thermoanaerobaculia bacterium (assembly GCA_036003305.1). Lineage (GTDB taxonomy): Bacteria > Acidobacteriota > Thermoanaerobaculia > Gp7-AA8 > Gp7-AA8 > DASXHZ01. Next base: position 3,835 of record DASYSN010000010.1, on the reverse strand, counting down.
CGCGCGGTTCGTGCAGATCACATTCGACGGCTGGGACCACCACTCGAACATCTACGGGAAGACGGGCAACTCGCTCTACACCCAGATGCACCAGTTCGATCCGGGATTCGGCGCGTTGCTCGCCGATCTGTCGATCATGCCTGGCGTCGACGCCGGCAAGTCGATGTTGGACGAGACCCTGATCGTCGTCCTCGGCGAGTTCGGCCGCACCGTCGGCGAGCTCACGGGCGCAGGCGGACGCGATCACCTGACGCGGATGTCCATCGCGCTCGCCGGTGGAGGCGTACGCGGCGGCACGGTGATCGGCCGGACGGATGTCACGGGCGCGGTCGCCACCGAATACGACTGGAGTGCCAACCGCGACGTGCGCCCCGAGGACTTGACGTCGACCATCTACTCCGCGCTCGGCATCGATTACACGACCGTCCGCTACGACGATCCTCTCGGCCGCGGATTCGAGTACGTTCCGTTCGCGAAGGACGGCGTGTATCAGCCGGTCGGTGAGCTGTTCTGACCGATCGGTGCGCGATCAGTTCTTCACCTCCAGCCTCACCTCGTCCCCGTTTGCGTGGATCTCCGGCACATACATCGCCTGCCCGAGGAGCGGGAGGGCGTGGAAAGTGCCGGGAACCTCGGCGCGGAGCGTGTAGCGCAACTGCCAGGTGCCTTGCGGGAGGTGATCGATGAAGAGCGCCACCTTGCGGTCGCGCAGCTCCTGATGGACCCAGACAGATCCATCGCTCGAGGTGGCGAGGAGCCCTTCGCCGCTCTGGAGCGACACCGCTTCCAGGCCGGCCGGCTTGAGATCCTCGAACAATAGATACTCGTAGTCGTTCTTCGACTCGATCGTGACGACGACCTCCACGCGATCGCCGCTGTTCACCGTACCGCCGTCCGCGAGAGGCACGCGGTCGTACGCGATGCCTTTGAGCAGCGTCGGTTTCGGCGCCAGGCGGACGTACTCGCGCTTGACGAAGATCTCATTGCCCGCGGCCTTCACCGGCTCTTCGAGCGAGACGAAGCGCCCTTCGATGGCGAAGTAGAGCGCCTTGCCGCTGCTCCGGTGGATGCGGATGACGTTGTCGTCGCGCACCAGCGCCGGATCGATCGACATCGAGGAAACGGGAGCGCCGTTGACCGTCACATCCCACTTCGCGTCGCCTTCCAGCTCGCCGCTCGCCGTCAGGTAATCGTTCAGCGCGAGAACCGCGATGGCGGTGTCGCGGGTGTTGTGCCATTGCGCGCCGCGCCGGTTCTTGACCAGCCAGTTCATGGCCGGCTCGATCAGCTTGTTCTGCGGATCGACGCGAACCAGCGCCTGCAGCGCGAACGCCGTCGACTCCACCGGCCCGTCGTACCAATGCCACCAGGAGCCGTCGGCGCCCCAGCTTGCGGTGGCCATCGTTTCCGCGGCGTCCGGATCGGCCCCGCGATCGAGCTTCACTCCGTCTTCGAGATTGCGGATCAGCACCGCGGTCTTCGCGGAGTCTCCCAGGTCATGTGCGGCGAGCGTGAAGAGCGCGCGCGAATAGGAGCTGAGTCGCTCGCGATGTTTCCACACGTTCTCGATCGCCTGCCGCTCCTCGGCCGGTACCTTCGTGTCATGCGTCGCCGCGCGCCACGCGCCGATGGCATGCAGCACCCACGCTTGCTCCTCCCACGCGTCTTCGTCCTTCACGACGTGACGATCGAGATACGCGACGCCGGCGGTCACCGCTTCGGCATCGACTTCCATCTCCGCTTCCTTCGCCAGCGCGAACCCCCACACAACGTACGCCGTCATGAAGTCGTTGCTCTGATCGTCTTTCCACCACCCCCAGCCTCCGTCGCCATGCTGGAAGTCATAGAGCCGCTGAGTCGACATCCCCGCGACCTCATTGAGCTTCGCTTCGAGCTCGTGCACATCCCGCCCGTTCTTGCGCAGCGTCCGCGCGACGATCGCCGCCGGGAGGAAACGGCTCATCGTCTGCTCGGTGCAGCCGTACGGATAATCGATGAGGTACGGCAGCGCGTCGAGCATCACCGCGGCGATGCTCGGCTGCACGCGCACCGTGAGGGCGGTGGCGCGGCGGTCGTGCGGCAGATCGAGCTTGATGGCCGCGTCGTTTCCGCGCAGTTTTCCCGACTTCGCGATCAGCTTGTCGATGCCGTGCTCGTAAACGGTGAACGACTTCTCCATGGCGTCGCCGCGATCGGGCGACCGGCCGGTGACCCGCAGCCTCGCGGGACCGGCATGCTCCGCGGCTACGCGCCAGTCGGCACGCGACTCGCCGTGCGGCGGTACGTCGACCGCGGCGAGCGTCGACGCCGTCTCCAGCTTCACGCCTTCGACCTCGATCGAAGGCGTGACCTTCATCGCCGCGTCCGTGTTGTTATTGATCACGGCGGAAATCGTGACGCGATCTCCCGCGACGAAGAATCGCGGCGCTTCGAGTCGCACGATCAGCGGCATCTTCGTCACCGCCCTCGCCGAGCCGATGCCCACCTGTGTCGTTGCCGTCACCGCCCGCGCCGACGCGCGCCACGTCGTCAGCGCCTCGGGGTACTTCAGCGTCACACGCGCCGTGCCGTCGGCTCCCGTGACGACGTCCGGCTGCCAGAACGCAGTGGAGCGGAAGTCGCTGCGCACGATGACCTCCATCGGCTTCGGGACCGTATTCGCGGACACGTTGTCGACACTCTTTGCAGCTGCCGCCGTTACCGTGATCGATTCCGCGACAGCCGAAGACGGCAGCATCGCCGGTCCGTTTCGGGCGAGACCACCGATTTCATTGCCGACGTAGCCGGATAGTCCGTCCTTCTTTTCCAGCTCATCCCGCACCCGATCGTCGATCAGTTTTCCCTTCTCCTCGACGAGGTTGACGTACCGCTGCGTCTGCACGCTGGCAATGGCGTAGACGAAGTTGCCCCGCGTCTGTCCGAAAAAGAACTGCCGCGGGTCTGCCGCAAGGTCACTCTGGATCGCCGTCACCGCTTCGTCCGTCACCGCCAGCGACACCTCGGCGCGTACCGGACGGCCATCGCTGTCGTGCGTGCTGACGAGCACCGTCCCCTCCTGCCGCGGCTCGTACTCCGTGCGATCCGGCTTCACCTCCACATTGAGAAAGTGCTCGACCGGCGGCACGACGATCGTCTGCACCACGCTCGACAAAGTCCGATCGAATACCGAAGACGCGGTGACGCCGAACGACGGCACATGGCGATCGTCGATCGCGAGCTGCACGAGCTTCACCGTGCCGTCGAGGTGCAGCACCTGCGTGTCGAAGATCTCGTCACCCGAGGTGGTGAAGAGCACCCAGCGGCCGCTGGCGGGCGTGACGACCATGACCGGTGCGGTCTGCCCGGAGCGGAAACTCTCCTTGTCGATGATGAGCTCCAGGCCGGCGGTGTGATAGCCGATGTCGATCGTGGCGCGGTTGGTCACGTAGACCGCGGTCTCGGCATGCACGAGATCGCGCGCGCGTAGCGTGTCCGACCCGCGATCCTCACTCGTCCACTGCACCGAGTAGTAGCCGTCGCGGGGCGCGCGGAAGCGCAGCGTCGCTTCGCCGTCTTTGTCCGTGGTGAGCGTCGCCGTCGTCACCGTCTCTTCATCGCGATACGACGGCTTCTCCCAACGCCGGCGCACGACCTTGACCGTGCCCGTCGCCTGCACCGGCTGCTCATTGGCATCGAGCGCTTTGAACTGGACCGCTACGTCGTCGTTCGGCCGCAGCAGGTAATGCTCCGGCTGCGCCATCACGCTGTAGCGATGCTTCGTGACGTTGACCTTCCCCTCGCCGCTCACCTCGCGGCGCGACGCATCGGTCACGCGCGCCTCGATCGTGTACGTGCT
>DASYSN010000009.1:0-5143 GCA_036003305.1 Thermoanaerobaculia bacterium | reverse complement strand
GCGCGCAGCTCGGCGGCGCGCACGAAGAGCTTCGCCAGCTCGTGGAGGTCGACCATCGACCAGTGATTGCGGCCGTCGCCGACGATCTGGATGGGTCGTCCCTGCTCGACCGACGCGAACCAGTCGCGGAAGAGGCTCTGCTTCCCGCCGTAGACGCATCCCGGCCGGACGACGCAACCATTCGCCGCGAGGGCGCGCTGCTCCGTTTCCGGACGCCACGACACGATCTCCAGCGGATTCACCGGCGAGCGCTCGTTCGCGTTGGTCGTGTTGCCGAGGACCCAGACGCCCGAGGTCCAGATCAGGTGCGCGCGCTGCGCCGAGTAGGCGTCGAGCGCCTTCTGCGCCAGCTCCGCCGTCCGCTCGTTCGACTGCGCCGTGTGGACGATCGTGTCGTATTGCGCGAGCGTCTCCCCCATCGACGGCAGCGAGTCGAGGTCGCCGGCAATGACGACCGCGCCGATGTCGCGGAGATGTCCGCCATCCGCTTCGGGACGCACGAGCGCGGCGACTTCGTGGCCGCGTTCGCGGAGGGCGGCAGCGATGGCCGAGCCGACGTAACCGGTTGCGCCGGTGATGAAGACTCGCAACTAGCGCTTCTTTTCCATGGCGCGGCGGAACGCGAGCGCCATGGCGCTCTCCCCTTCCGACTCGCGCTGCTCGTCCATGAACTTCGAGTACTCCTCGCGCTCGGCGGCCGCCTTGGCGGCGTCGTAGCTGAGCGAGATGCGCTTGCGGCCCGGGTCGACGCTCATGATGCGGACCACGAGCTTGTCGGCGGCGCGGACCGAGCCGGCCACTTCCTGCGCGATCTCCGAGTTCGGCACGAGGCCCACGAGGCCCGGCTCGAGCTGGACGAACACGCCGGGACCGGCGATGTGATCGACCGTCCCTTCCACGACCTTGCCGATCGGGTAGCGCTGGCTCGCCGTCTCCCACGGATCGCTCGTCGCGACCTCGCGGAGCGAAAGCGAGAGGCGCTTCTTCGACGGATCGACCTCGCGAACCCAGCCGGTGACCGTCTCGCCGATCTGCATTTCGCTCGCTTTCATGCCGAGCGGAAGCTGCGACACGTGGACGAGGCCATCGAGGCCCGGCTCCACTTCGACGAAGAAGCCGAAGTCGGTCGAGCGGAGGATGCGGCCGCTGAACTGCGTTCCCGGAGCGTAGCGATCTTCGACGTCGCTCCAGGGGTCACTCTCGAATTCCTTCATCGAGAGCGAGATGCGCTTGCCGTCGTTCTCGACCTTGATGACGCGGACATGGACTTCCTGTCCGATCTGGACCAGTTCCTTCGGATCGCTGACGCGGCGGCGGCTCATCTCCGAGACGTGGAGAAGACCGTCGACTCCGCCGAGGTCGACGAAGGCGCCGAACGGCGTGAGCGTCTTGACGCGTCCATCGAGCTCGGCGCCCGGCACCACGCGCTGCCGCGCCTCCTCGGCGCGCGACTGCGCCGCTTCCTTGAGCAGCGCGGCGCGGGAGACGACGATACGGCGGCCGTCATCCGACAGCTCGGTGACGCGGAACTCGTACGTCTGGTTGACGAACGAGTCGGGGTTCTCGATTTTCCCGAGCGCGATCTGCGAGAGCGGGCAGAAAGCGCGGAGGCCGGCGACGCTGACCTCGAAACCGCCCTTGTTGCGGCCGGTCACCTTCCCTTCGACGGGGAGGCGGTTCTCGTACATCTGCTTGAGCTGCTCGAGCGACGCTTTTCCGCGCGCGAGCTTCCGAGAGATGCGGATCTCGGGGCTGGTCTTGACGACCGTGCCCTCGACTGAATCGCCAATGTCGAGTCCGTCCAACTCCGCCGCGCCCATGACGGCTTCCGAAGGGCCGCCGTAGGATACGAACGCGTCGTCTCCCGAGATCGACACGATCGTTCCGCGAAGCAGCTCACCCTGCTCCGGAGTTTTAAAATTCAGACTCGCTTCGAACGCCTCCGCGAACGTCGCTTCGGCGCTTTCTCTCGACTGGCTCATGTGGGTTCGTTATTACCTTTCAGAGATTGTCACTCGGTCCACGAGGACGGTGGGACCGCGTATGTTACTCGCGGTATTGGATACAGGGCAACAGTGGTTCGGCGAGACTTGTTCCGGTGCGGAAACGTCGTGCGGTCACGCCGCGAAGATGGTCCCCATCACAACCGAAAGTTTTTTTTCGCGACCCTCTTGCGCGATCAAAAGTGCGGGCCCATATTGACATTCACCTTCAGCTTGAATCCCCCTCGCGGGTGTCAACGGGCTGAAGGGACGCGACGGGATGCGAGGAGACCGGAGCGGGCGAACCGGATGCCCCTTGGCGGATGTTCAACGGTTCGCATGAGCCTCGAGAGGCTAGGGCTCATCGAGGCGGATGTCGGTTCGAATGCCATCTGGTGGCTGTTAACGGACCGAGGCTGGGCTCGCGGAACCAGAAACCGCGAGCCTCTTTCTTTTTCCCATAAACTCGCCGCATGACCACGCGCGTCTTCCTCGTCCGCCACGGCGCCACCGAGCTCTCCTCCGAGGATCGTTTCGCCGGCGCCGTCGACGTCCTCCTCTCCGATACCGGCCGCAACCAGGCGCGGATGCTCGGCGACCGGCTCGCGCACGAAAAGGTCGCGGCCGTCTACGCCAGTCCGATGAAACGTACCGTCGAGACGGCTCGCCTCATCGCGGCTCCCGCCGGCCTCGACGTCGTCACGGTCGACGCGGTCCGCGAGATCGCGCACGGCCGCTGGGAGGGGAAGACCCGCGCCGACGTAGAGCAGGAGTTCGCCGACGAGTACGGCAAGTGGGAGGAAGACCCATACACCTTCGCGCCGGAGGGCGGGGAAAGCGGACTGCAGGTGACGGCGCGCGCTCTCCCGGCGCTTCTGGAGCTCGTGCAACGTCACGACGGGAAGCGCTTCGTCGTCGTCTCGCACAAAGCGACGATCCGTCTCCTCCTCTCGTCACTCCTCGGCTTCGACCCGCGCCGCTACCGCGATCGGCTCGACCAGAGCCCGGCCGCGCTCAACATCCTCGACTTCAAAGACGTCGCGCACGCGCGTCTGACGCTGTTCAACGACATCTCGCACTACGCCGACGATGAAGGGTGCGCCGTCCCCGAGATGCCGCGCGCGCGTCTGTCGAAGACGTGGTCGTGAGTCGGGAGCGGGGAGATGGGAGCTGGGAGCCGACTCCCTGCTCCCAGCTCAGAGCTCCTTACTGAACTTTGAACGCGACGTTCGCGATCACCGGATCGTTCGCCGAGTAGAGCCGGACGTTGTTCGCCTTGTCGATCACCTGCAGCGATCCGAGGCGATAGGTGCCCCGCGCCTGGTGCTTGTCGACGATCGCGATCGGCCCGCTGAAGAGGTTCTGCGACGGGTCGCCGGACGGACGGCAGGAGAAGAAGAAGCGCGGCGGCTGCGTCCCCGGTGCGACCTGGTTGGTGTAATTGAACTGGCCGCTGATGCTCGCGACGCCGGAGCCCTCGTCGGTCGCGAGAACCGTGATGTTGACGGTGCCCGGGACCCCCACGACCGAAGTATCGAGCGTGATGCTCTGAACGACCGGCGGCTTGTTGTCGCACATGTCGCTCGTGATGTTGAGATGCACGGCGGCGACGATGGCGTTATCGGTGCGGATCGTCGTCATGTTGTTCGCTTTGTCGTTCAGTTGCACCTGTTCGAGCTTCCAGTCGCCGCAGTCGGCGTTCGCGGGCGGCGTCAGATCGCACGTCCACATGTTCGTGCCGTCCTGATTGCGGCAGCCGAAGCCGACGCGCGCGAAACCGGAAGGACTGAGGAAGACGCCGCTGACGAGGTTCACGCCCGACTTGTCGTCGTCCGCCTGGACGAAGACCGAGTTCTTCTCGCCGATCTTCATCGAAGGACGATCGAGCCAGACCGCCTTGAGCGTCGGCGCGGTCGTGTCGCTGCGCGACGACGTCACGGTGAACGCTCCCGTCTGCGGGATCGAGCCCTGCTGCCAACTCAGCGTCACGCTGTTGCTGGCGTTGTCGGTGAGGTTCAGATAGTTGATGTGCCATGCGCCGGACGCGGCGTCCTTCGGGACGAGGATCTTCGAGAGGAAACGGTTCGAGGCCTCCCCTTCCCGTTGCAGCGCGAAGCCCTGCAGCGCGCCGCTCGGCGATACGATGTTGCCCGAGATCGTCCGGACGCCGCTGATGTCGTCGGTCGCCGTGATGGCGAGCAGCGTCTCCTCCCCGTCCTGGATCGAATTCGGGACGAACTCGATGCCCATGAGCTGCGGCGCCGTGACGTCCGAGTTCGGGTCCTTCGGATCTTTCGACGGCGTGTCGCTGGAGGAATTGTCGTTCTTTGCCGGCTTCTGGCCCACGTTCGGCGCGTTTGGCGGACGCTGTTGTGCTCCGCCACCGGAGAACGCGTTCACGATCGGCGCGACCATGCGCGCGATGAGCGACGGCTTTTCCTTCGGCGGTGTCACGACATGCGATGCCGAGGCGTTCGTCGGAACGGCGGCCGCACCCTTCACACCCTGCGGCGCTGAGTTGAGAAGCTCACGGTACCGCGCGTCGCGCTCCGCGGAGATGCGCGCCGAGGTCGCAGCCTGAGTCGCCGTCGTCTGCGCGTCACCGCTCAATGGGGCGCCGGCGCCATCGACGCCGTTGGCCGCCGACCACCCCGCCCGCGAGGCCGCCGGCGCACCACCGAGAGACAACGAGCCCTCTTTTTCGGAGGTGATCCTCGTCTCGGTCGTGGAGTAGGTGCGGACCTTCCACGCCACCGCGAACGCGAACGTGGCGATCAGGACCGTAAAGAAGGCGGGAAGGAAGGCGAAGCGGCGCATTAGTTGACGGTCCCAGGAACAGCCAAAGTGAACGGATCAATCCTTGCCTCGAAGGTTTCTCCGGCAGGAAAGCGCTTCATCGTGTAGGCGCCCTGCATCATCCCGACATTCGTTCGAAGCGGGCAGAAGCTGGTGTACTCGAAGACCTCGCCCGGCCGGAGGGTCGGCTGCTCGCCGACGACACCGGGACCGCTGACTCGCTCGCTGTTGCCATCCGAGTCGGTGATGATCCACTCGCGGCTGAGGAGCTGTGCCGTGTCGGTCCCCACGTTACTGATTCTGACTTGGTAGGCGAAGAAAAAGTAACTCTCGGTCGGCTCGCTCCGCTCCGGGATGTACGTGCT
>DASYSN010000008.1:0-2294 GCA_036003305.1 Thermoanaerobaculia bacterium | reverse complement strand
CTACGCGGTGGCGAACGCTTTCAGCGCGTCCGATTCGGTGTCGTAGACCGAGAACATCGGGAGGAGGTTCGTCAGGCGGAGCGTCTTCGCGACGCGGTCCTGCGGCTTGAGCAGGCGCAGCGACGCGCCGTAACGCTTCGACGTCTTGAGGCTCTGCACCAGCTCGCCGAGGCCGTTGCTGTCGATGTAGTCCATCTCGGAAAGGTTGAGGAGGATCTTCTTGACTCCCTGCTCCAGGAGCTCGTTGATCACGTTCGGAAGCACCGCATCGCCGACACCGACCGCGAGCCTCCCCTCGAAGTCGACAATCGCCACATCTTTCTCATTTCTGACCGAGATGTTCATCGATGGCGGATCATATCTCAGGAACTTTCATGAACCTCGTCCTCCTCTTCGAAGAAGACTTCGTGAACGACGGCGTCGTGCGTCTGCATGGGCGCCGCGCGGAGCACATCGCGCGCGTGCATCGCGCGGCGGAGGGTGACACGCTGGTCGTCGGCGTCGCGAACGGCCGCATCGGATCGGGAACGATCGTTCAAATGAGCGGCGATACCGTCGAGATGCGCGTCGCGCTCGATCGCGATCCACCGCCGCCGCTGTCGCTCACACTCATCCTCGCCCTCCCACGCCCAAAGGTCCTGAACCGCGTCATCGCCTCCGCGACGTCTCTCGGCGTCAAAGACATCCACCTCATCAACGCCTGGCGAGTCGAGAAGAGCTACTGGAAGTCGCCAAAGCTCGCCGACGCCAACCTCCGCGAGCAATGCGTCGCCGGCCTCGAACAGGCGCGCGACACCGTCTTCCCGCGCATCACCCTCCACCGCTTCTTCCGCCAGTTCGTCGAAGGCTTCTCGTCCGACGCGCTGAAGCTAGTCGCCCACCCCCACGCCTCCGCCGAGTGCCCCCGCAACGTGAACGCCCCGGCCGCCATCGCCATCGGCCCCGAGGGCGGCTTCATCGCCGAGGAGCTCGCGTCATTCGAACGGATCGGCTTTCGGCCGGTAACGATGGGCGAGCGAATCCTGCGAGTCGAGACCGCGGTCGCCGCGCTCATCGCGCGGCTGTACTGAAACACGGGCTTCTGTGTGGCGCCGGCGCCCTCGCCGGCGCGTATGAAGCATGGTCGCGCCGCTTCGCGGCGCATCAGTTCTTGATTGCGCCGGCGAGGGCGCCGGCGCCACACAGAAGCGGATTAGCGCCGCCACTCGTCGATGAGGTTTGCGACCAACCCGGTCCATCCCGTTTGGTGCCCGGCGCCGAGGCCTTCGCCGGTGTCGCCGTTGAAGTACTCGTGGAAGAGGACGAGGTCCTTCCAGTGCGGGTCGTGGGCGTAGAGCTCGGACTTGCGGGTGCCGCGGGGGCCGTAGACGGGGCGGTAGCCGTCGCGGTCGGGGAGGAAGATGTGAATCATGCGGTCTGCGATCCGCGCGGCGAGACCGGTCAGAGAGACGGTTTGCGAGGGAGCGGGGACGGGGACGTTGGAGAGCGTCATGCCGCGGGCGCGAAGCTCGCCGGAGACGCCGCCGATTCCCTCCTCGGCGCGCGTGTCGAGCAGCGGCGGCGGCTCGACAGCCGGAGCGTCGTCGCCCTCGTCGCCGAGCGTGACCTGCACCTGGCGGCCGAACGCTTTCTCCAGCTTGCGCAGCGACTCGATCATCAGGAAGCTCGTCGGGAACCACACCGGCCCGCGCCAGTTGCTGTTCCCTCCCTTCAGCTTCTCGATCGCTTCGGCCGGCTCGTACGACACCGACGCGTTCCCGAATGTGAACGGATTCTTCTGGTGGAACTTCGAGAGACTCCGGATACCGGCGGGGGAGAGGAACTCGTCGGTGTCGACGACGCGCGACAGCAAGTGCTGCAACTGGTTCTGATCGACCACCGCGAGGACGTGCGTGTAGTCGTGGTCGTACTGCACGGTCGTCACGCAGCTCTCGACGATCGCGCGCCGGTGCTTGACGAACCAGTCGAGGTTCTCGTGGAAGACGCGGAACGGCTCGATCCAAGACTTCTCCAGCCGCTCGATCGCGTAGAGAGGAATGAGTCCCACCAGCGAACGGACGCGGAACGGAATCGCAGCGCCGTCGGGGAAGCGGAGGAGGTCGTAGAAGAAGCCATCGCCCTCGTCCCACAGCGTGCGGTCGTGCCGCACCATCTTCATGGCGGCGCCGATGTAGACGTAGTGCTCGAAGAACTTCGTCGCGAGCCCCTCGTAGACGTGGTTCGTCGTCGCGAGCTCGAGCGCCATGCGCATCATCACGAGGCAGAACATCCCCATCCATCCGGTGGCGTCGCTC
>DASYSN010000007.1:0-9232 GCA_036003305.1 Thermoanaerobaculia bacterium | reverse complement strand
GAACTGCACGCGCTCCCAGCCGTCCTGCGGCACGTCCGCCGGCCACCGCCACTTCTTCTGGAAGCGGCCGAAGAAAACCTTCTTCCCGATTCGGTGCAGGAGCGCCATTGGCCGGGAATGATCGCATCCCTATGTTCGCGCGACCAGCATCTCCTCCGACTTCGATGGCCGCTGGCCTGTCCCGGCGAAGTAGCGTTGTCCGAGGTCGGCACCGGAGATGTGACGGACGTCGCGGAAGCCGGCCGCGCGTGCGAGCGAGAGCATCTCGTCGGGCGAGAAGAAACTCAGCCACGGCGTGCCGGCGGCGCGGGCTCCCCTCGCCGCCGCCTCGATGCCTGGCCGCTCCTCGGCGTCGGCGAGCTCGATCGGCAGAATGAACGTGATCGCGGCCGTCGATCCGGGAGCGAGCTGCGCGAGCTGGCGCAGCATGTCGCTGACGGCGTCGCGCGTCAGGTACATCGTGACACCGGCGCACGCGACGACCGCCGCCTTCGCGGTATCGAATCCCTCCGCGACAATGCGGTCCCACCACGACGCGCCTGATTCGAAATCGACCGGGACGAGGTGCAGCCACGCCGGGACGCCGTATCCGAGGTCGATGAGGCGCCGCCGCTTCCACTCCTGCGGCGCGGGACGGTCGATCTCGAATACGTGCATCCGCGACGCAACCTCGGGGCGCCGTTGCGCGAATGTGTCGAGGCCGGCGCCGAGGATCACGTACTGCTCCACGCCGCGCGTCGCCGCCTCGGCCACCAGCTCTTCGACGAAACGCGCACGCGCCACGATCGACAGCCGGAAGCTCCGCGTCCACTCCGGATGCATGTCCGGCCGCTCGCGCCACCCCTCCTCGGGCGCCGCCAACTGCAGGCCGATCGTGTCGTCGAGCACGTGCGGCGGCGGATCGACTTCGGCATGCAGCGCGCGCCACAACGCAACGCGAACGGCGGAGCTATCGGGTTCGGCGGTCATTGGCCTACGAGGCCCGTGGGCAATACCTTGAATACGCGCGAACCGTGCCGGGACGGACAACACATCGGATCGCGCGGAGCCCACGCGAGCGTTTTCACGATCAACAGTCGGCCGGCCCCTGCACCGAGCGCATCCGGCAGGTACTGGCCGCGCTCTCCGACCGCTGCCTCCAGCGGAGCCGCCTCGTGCCGCGAGGACAGATAGACGAGCAGATAGCCCGAAACGTTGTTCCCGCCGCCGTTCGCTCCTTCGACGTTGAAGGTGACGGCGAGATCGTCGAGGTTATCGCCGTCCCAGTCCCACACCGCATACCTGCGGTATTCGCAGTATTCATTGCCATGCAGGCGCGCCGTCCGCTCCGCGATGTCGCGCTCCACGCGCGCGTTCTGGAGGCGGCAGGGCTGGTCCGTTGCATCCGCAGCCGCACAGGCCACGATCATCGCAAACGCGATCGCTGTGCGCCTCACCGCGTTAGCGCGCCGGCGCGATCGAGACGGTGCGCGCGAGCACATCGAACTCCGACCGGCACTGGTGTCCGGCCGCGTTGTCGTCGAACGCGACGTTCCATATAGCGAATGCCGCCGGCTCGATGTCGTCGAGGTTGATGAACACCGACTCGGTTGCGCCGGTCTCGTACTTCACGGCTACGTGTCCGCCGGCCTTGAACAGCTCCCGCTTGTCGAGTTTTGCGTCGCGCATCGCACCCGCAAGCGCCGTGTTCCAGTCGCTGCCATGCAGGATCTCCCGGTGGACGCGGCACGCGGAACGGAGCGCCTCAGGCGGGACGACCTGCCCGTTCTCGACCGACCATCCCTCGGGGAGTTGGGCCGTGACGACGAAAGGCGCGGTTTCGATGATCGAGCGTTCCTTCAGCGTCCAACGCGAATGGGCGCCGAGGGCTGTTGCGGCAACCGCGAGAATGCTCAAGAACAGCGGAATGCGTCTCATCGGCTACAGGATAATAGACCCAATGAACATCTCGGATCTGCTGCTGGCGCAAGTCGAACGTGAGATTCCGGCAACGCGGAGCGTCGTGGAGCGCGTCCCCGACGGGAAGCCCGACTGGAAGCCACATCCGAAGTCGATGCCGCTGGGCTACCTCTCGTCGCTCGTCGCCGGCATCTTCGGCTGGGTTGCGATGATGATCGAAAGCGATCATCTCGACCTCGCGGGCGGTGGCGGGGCGCCTTCCGCGTCCAACGCGACCGAGCGCGTCGCGCTCTTCGACAAATCAGTAGCCTCGGCGCGCAAGGCGCTGCAGAACACGACCGACGAGCACCTGATGCAGCCATGGCAGCTCCGCGTCGGCGGCAAGGTGGTCGACGAGAAGCCGCGTCACATCATGATCGCCGACACGATCTCCCACCTCGCCCACCATCGCGGGCAGCTCACCGTTTATCTGCGCCTGAACGACCAGCCGGTGCCGTCGGTTTACGGGCCGACGGCGGATGAAGGCTGGAGCGGTTGACGGACGTCCCTCAGCCAACTCGCAGCGGCACGCTCGCCCTCGACGAGCACTCGATCTATTGGGAGCTGTTCGGGTCGGGCGGACGTGAGGTTGTCTGCCTGCTCAACGGCCTCGCGATGCACACCGGAGCGTGGTATTCGTTTCTGCCGCGATTGCAGCCGGAGTACGACGTGCTGCTGTGGGATTATCCGGGACAGGGGCGATCGAGCGCGGCCGATGTCCCCTATCACCTCGACCGCATCGCCTCTCACGTCGGCCGGATTCTCGACGAGATACCCGTCGAGCGTGTCCACCTAACGGGCATCTCGTACGGCGGATTCGTGGCGCTCGAATTCGCGCGGCAGTTTCCGCAACGACTGCACACGCTGATTCTCTCCGGCATCATCCTCAGCCACGAGACGCTCTTCGAGATGTACGAGGATCTCTCGCTGCGCTTCTACCGAAGCGGCGAATTCGATCTCTACACGCGCTACATGTACGAGAAGATCTTCGGCGAGGCGTTCGTCACAGCGGCCGGACCGGAGCGCCTGGAGACGATGCGGCAGAACTTCCACCAGCGGTACCACGACCGCACCACGGCGCTGATCCGGCTCACCGAAGCGCAGGACCCGTTCTTCGCGGCACTGAACGATCGCCTGCCACAGTACCGCGCGATCACCGCACCGACGCTCGTCATCGCCGGCGAGGAGGACCGCGTCATGGCTCCGAAGTTCCAGAAGAAGATCACGACGATCCTTCCGAACAGCCGCTTCGTCCTCGTCGAGGACTCCGGCCATGTCGTCTACCTCGAGCAGGCGGACCAGTTCTTCGGCTTGATGCGGGAGCTCATGCGGACGAAGGCGGTTACAGCCCCGTCGCCGTCTTCGGGATCCGTCCGCTCTTGATCGTTTCGCTGCGGAGGCGGCGGCCCACGATCCGCTCGACCATTTTTCCGGTGGCGAGGACGCGGTCGACGTCGAGGCCGGTCTCGATCCCCATCTCGTCGAGCATGACGACAAGGTCCTCGGTGCAGACGAGGCCGACGTTGTTCGGGTCCTGGTAGTAGTAGCTCCCGGTTCCCGAGACGGGCGCGCCATCGAAGAAATTCGCCGGCTGCCCGCCGATGCCGCCGAGCGTGCTCTCGTAGCGGACGATCCCCGCCTGCAACGCGGCGAGGACGTTCGCGAGGCCCCAGCCGCGCGTGACGTGAAAGTGCGCGACGTGCTTCGCGGGATCGGGAACCGCGTCGAGCACCATGCAGTAGTACTCGTACACGCGGTTCGGCGGCGCGGAGCCGTCATGGTCCGCGTGCTCGATGTCGTCGGCACCGATGTCGAGGAACCGCTTCGTGAACGCCACCGCGTCCTCGAGACGCGTCGGACCCTCGATCGGACAGCCCCAGATCGTGCTGACGGTGCCGTTCACTTTCAGTCCGGCGTCGTGCGCCTTTCGGATCGCGCGTTCCGCCTCGGCCCAGTAGCCGGCGTGATCGAGGCCGGAGTTTTTCTTCATGTGCGACGCCGAGGTGGACACCATCATCAACACGCGATCGGGTCCCGCGCCCTGTTGCTTCAACTCGATCGCGCGATCGACGGCGCGCTCCCGGATGGTGACCGCGGTCAGCTCGACGTCCGCGATCCGCTTGGCGATCCGCTTGCTCGTGCGGATTCCGCGCAGGAGGTCATCAGAGTCGGCGAACTGCGGCATCCCTTTCGGATTGCCGAGGTTCGTCGCCTCGATGCGGCGGTATCCGGCGAGGATCAGCTCCTCGGCGATCCATAGCTTCGCCGCGGTCGGGATCCACTTCTCTTCGTGCTGGAAGCCGTCGCGGATGGTGATGTCAGCCAGCTCGGCGCGCTTCGGATAGCGCAATCCGCTCACGAGTTTCCGACCTTCACGTGCGCGACGTTTCCGGCGAGCAGCCGCGCCCGCGCCGCCTCTACCGTGAACGCATGCGCATCGAACGAGATCGCGACCGTGCCGAGGTGTCCGTGGAGGAGGAAGTCGATCCCGAGCGGATGCTTTCGCGCCCGCGCGATCAGGTCGTCGACGACGTGCGGCTCCGTGTACGGGTCGCGAGCGATTGCGAGCATCGAAGCGATTGTTGGCCGGGGGTGAACAGGAGGCCGTGCCGAATGTCACCGATCGATGTGCGGAGCCATGGCAGAGGGGTGCTCGGTCTTTCGCGCACCCTCGAATATCTGCCGCGGCGGGGGCGCAGGTCTTTTTTTCACGCTTGCATGTCTGGACTCGCCGCCCCTCAGATCTCCAGCCAGGGGTCGTTGGCCTCTCGGCCACATCCATGGAAGTGACCCCAACCCCTCCTCAGTCTTTTCGGAACGCCTGTGGGAGGGCCTGTCAGGATATTCGGGGGCTGACGAGAGCTTCACAGATCTTGGGCGAAGACGTGCTAAGCGTGCGAAAAAGACAGAAACCCCTGCCCGCCGCCTTCTCCAAGGGTCCGCGAAGGATATTGGGGTAGGACAGAGAAGACATGGAACCGTGCGCGCCGCATCCATGGATTACGCGCCGGACCCCTTCACGGGCCCGTGGAGCGCAGACATTCCTATCGGCCCGAGTGGTCGACGGATTGGCCTCCCTAGTGGCGGACTCCGCGATGGCGCGACGGGGAGGGCGGGCCGATCGTGACGGTGTAGGGAACGGTGGCGCTGAGGAAGTTCGCATCGCCCGAGTAGGTCACGGTGAGTAGATTCACTCCCGGGTTGAGCGTCAGATTGATACTCGTCGTCCCGTTGATCGGTTCGACGGCGAGCGTGTTGCCGTTTTCCGTGACGGTCACGGTTCCAGTCGGAATGTCGGTCACTCCGCTCGCAGAAGCGACGACGGTCAGCTTCGTTTCCTCATTCGAAACGACATCCGACACGGCGAGCTGCGTCTCCGCTGGAGCAATCGATACGGTCAGCGGTCTGCTCTCGCTCGCGAGGAGGGTGGATGAGCCGTCGTACGAGGCGATGAGGAGGTGCAGTCCCGGGCGAAGCGACGGCGCGACAAGCGTCGCCCCCGTCCCGCTCAGGGTCGCGGTGCCGACAATGTTGCCGTTCTCACGCAGGGTGACTGAGCCCGACAGTGTTGTTACGGCGGGCGCACTGACCGCGACGGAGACGTGGAATTGCGATGCCCCGTAGACGAGCGGGCCGAGGGCTTCGAGCGTCGTCGACGTTCCGCCTCGTTGGACCGTGTGCGTCAGCGGCACCGAGGCGGCTGCGAGGAATGCCCCACCACCGGCGAATGACGCTGTCACCACGCGGTCGCCGAGCGCGAGAGACGAGACGTCGATCGATGCGCTGCCGCTCACGATAGGAACCGTTCCGATCGGCGCGCCGTCGACGGCGAAAGTGATGCTGCCGAGCGGGGACGGTGAACCTGCCGCGAAGGAGGCGGTGAACGTCGCCTTTTCGCCGATCACGGTCGCCGCCTTCGCTTGCGAAACGGTGAGCACCGGCTGTTCCGCGGTGGTCAGCACGACGTCGTTGCCGTCCCCTCCGATGTAGCTGACCCGGAAGAGGAAGTTTCCGGACTGGACGCCCGCGCCCTCCGGAAGGTTCGTGAACGTGCCGTTGATCGGGTCGGTGCCGTCCTTGTCGATGATCAGGAACGATTGACCAAGAATGGGAACCACGCCGCCAACAGACACGTGAAGGATTCCGTTGAGCGACACGCTCCCGGTGACCTGCACCAGGTCGTGCTCGCCGGCCCCGTTGCGGTCGAGATCGACGTCGAGGCCGCCGCCCGTGAGCGTCAGCGACTTCATGTGGAGAACGCCCGAACTGTGAAGGTCGGGGTCTGCCGGAACACCGAATCCCGGACGCAACGTCTTGACGATCACGTCTCCCGCCCCGCCCCTGCCGGTCATGATCGCGCCCGTGATGGAAGCATTGGGAAGCGATGAATCTATGACCTCGACCGAGCCGTGGATCGCACCGGTAAACGTTCCGTCAGTATCGATTCGCACGCCCGGTCCGGTGAGCTCGATCGTGCCGCTGCCGGTGAGCCTTCCGAGAATCGTGGGCGAGGTAATGACCGCGGTGTTCACGGTGAGCGTTTTTCCGTTGACGTCGATCGCGGAGAAAAAACCGTTCGGCGCGGCGCCGAGCGTGAGCGCCTTTCCGATCGTGAGAGGGGCACAACCGAAAGAGGTAACTTGTGGATCGAAGCTGACATCGCCCATGAGCGTCAGCGCGTTTCCCTCGATGATGACATTCCCGCCTTTGAACGTCATTGCGCCGACGATCGAACCGGGCGGAAGATCGTTGGTCATCGTTCCCGTACCGATTGGGAAAAGGAGCGGCTCGCCCGCAACCGGAACCGCCTGCGGTGACCAGTTGGACGCAACCGACCAGAGCGCACGATCGGCGCCAATCCATGACTTCAGCGTGCTCACGGCGGTCAACGTGACGTCGTTGCCGTCGCCGCCGTGGTAGCTGATGGTGAAGACGGTGCCGTTGACGGTGAGCGTCCCCCCTTCGGGAAGGCCCGTAAAGGTCCCAACGACGGGATCGCTCCCGTCATTTGAGATGATCGTGATCGGTGTTCCTACCGGAGGACTGCCGCTCGGCAGCGAGACAGCGAGCGAGGCGCCTGTCAGCGTCACGGTGCCGGCGACGAACGTTCCGTCGTCAGTACCCGGGGTCAGATCGACCGAATACTGCTGGGTGATGGTCAATGACTTCGTCCGCAGGCTGCCGACCTTGTGCACATCGGCGCCGCTGGCATCGCTCGAACCCGGCCGCAAGTTCGAGACGACGACGTTCCCAACCGTTCCGGTGCCGGCGAGGGTCGTGCCGTTGACATTCGCGTTCGGCAACGACCCGAGAACGTTCCATGTCCCGGTCAGCGTGCCGCTGAACGAGCCGTCGCTGTCGAGCTGGATGCCGAGAGCGTTCGCGTTCACGGTTCCCGATCCGTTGAGCGCCTTGATCTCTATCGGGTGCACGTTGTTGAACGTCAGCGTCTGGCCGTTGACGTCGATGAGGTCGTAGGTGTTGCTGGCGCCGCCGTTCATCGTCAGCGCGGCACCGATCTTCAGCGGGGCGCTGCAGATGAATGTCGACGACTGGTTCACGTCGAAAGTGACGTCGCCCATCAGCGTGAGCGAGTTGCCGCTGAGAATCCAGGAGCCCCCTTGGAAGGTGAGAGTTCCGACCGCGGTGCCGGCCGGAAGGTCGTTCACCATCGCCCTAACGCCGTTGAAAAAAATGAGCGGCTGACCGGCAACCGGAACGACTTGTGGATTCCAGTTCGCTGAATTCGACCAGTACTGGCCGGCATTGCCGGTAAAGAACTCGGTCGTGGGTTGAGCGGTGAGGACGACATCATTGCCGCCGCCGCCGTGGTAACTGATCGTGAACGGTATGCCTGAAGCGGTGAGAAGCGCGCCTTCCGGCAGGCCGGTGAACGTGCCGCTCACGGCATCGCTGCCGTCGTTCGCGATGATCGTGAACGCCTGTCCAACGCTCGGTAGAGTCGAAGAAAGAGTGATCAAAAGCGAACCGGCGATCGACACGGTGCCGGTGACCACCGTCGAGTCGTAGCTTGTCGCAGAGAGGTCGACCGCGTACTCGTTGGTGACCGCCAGATTGTTCGTGTGGAGCGTGCCGAACGAATGGATATCGATCGAGTCAGCCGTCCCATGCCCCGGCCAGAGTTTCAGAGCGCTGACGGCGCCCACCGTCGCGTTGCCGCTCACGACACGTGCGGTGATGTTCGCATTGGCCAGGGAGCCATTGACGTCTACCGAGCCGAAAGAGGAGCCGTTGATGTTTCCGCTGATGTTTCCGCTGAAGTTGCCGCTGCCAATCCCGAGTCCAGGTCCGTAGGCGTTTACGGTACCGCTGCCGTTGAGCACGACCACGGTGGTGTCGCCGGAGACGTTGAGCGTCTGGCCGTTCACGTCAATCGTGCCGGAGTAGATGTTGAGGCTCGAACCAATGATGCTGATGGAAGCGCCGAGCTTCAGATCGTTGCTGCAGACGAACGTGAGCGCGCTTGGGTCGAAGTCGATAGTCCCCGTGACGGTGAGCGCATTGCCGCTGAGGTTGTTGTTGCCGCCACTGAAGTGGATCGGCCCAACAGTGGTCGGGGCCGGCAGATCGTTCTTGGTGGTCGATCCGGACGACGGAAAGACAAGACTGTCGGCAGCAGTCGGGACGCCTGCGGGCGACCAGTTGTTCGGCTCCGACCAGTTCGAGCTGACACTTCCGACCCAGTTGCGCGTAATCGCGCTCACCGAGAGAAATGGACAGAGAAGAAGAGCCGCCGCGACCGCGCGGAGCGTATAGGGACGCACTTGGACCTCAGACCGGACGGATTGGGCGCCGTAAGTGTAGCAGAAAAAAAAGCGCCGGCAGGATTGCCGGCGCCACACAGAAGCCATTGATTGGAAGCTAGACGGTCGGGGTGCCGCCGCCTTCGCCGCCGCCACCACCTTCGTGGTGGCCGCCACCGCCGCCGCCTTCGCGGCGCGGAGGACGGGGTCCGCGATCGTCGCGGCGCGGGCCGCGGTCACGGTCGCCTCCGCGATGACCGCCGCCGCCGTGGCCGCCGAAGCCGCCGCGACCACCGCGATCGCCTCCGCGTCCGCCGCGATCGCCGCCATGTCCACCGCGGTCACCACCACCGCCGAAACCACCGCGGTCGCCGCGAGGCTCGCGGGCGGCGCGTTCACGCGCGGCTGCGAGCTCCTCTTCGGTCGGGGGCGGGAGCAGCGGCTTGCGGGAGAGACGGATCTTGCCGGTGTCCGGCTCGATGCCGACCACCTGTACCTCGACCTCGTCGCCGATCTGGAAGAGATCGGTC
>DASYSN010000006.1:0-4561 GCA_036003305.1 Thermoanaerobaculia bacterium | reverse complement strand
CGCATTGCCGCCGATGTGGTCGAGGTGCCAGTGCGTGTTCACGACGTCGACCACCGGCGAGTACATCTTCTTCGACAGCTCGACGATCTTCTCCGTATGGCTCTGATGCCGCCCGGTGTCGACCACCAGCAGCTTCTCCTTGCCGATGAAGATGACCGTGTTCCCGTCCGGCTGCTGTCCTGGAACGAACGACCCCGGAATGACCAAAACGCCCCATCCGACGTCGACGGCGGCAGCGAAGAGCAACGAAAGCAGCAGCATGGTGGGAGGGAGTGTAGTGCTAACCACTAAGCACTCATTGAAAGTCGGGCGGCTTCATCCCCTTCATGCATTCATCGTCGATCCGCCCGCTGGCGAGGAACTTCGCGGCGATCGCGTCCCAGCACTCCCCGTGCTGCCACTGGTCGAGATCGAATGGGCCGTGGCCGAGGTCGGGGAAGAGGAGGACGTGGCAGTGCGGCAGCTTCGCGCAGAACTCGTACCCCCAGTCGGGCGGCGTGGTCGCGTCCATCTCACCCGACATCACGAGGACGGAGCCCGACTTTGGCGGGTCGTAGAACGCCGGCGCGACGTCGTATTTTGTCCAGTTCGCGCACGCGTTCAGCTCTTGCCGCACGCGGTACTCGCCGAGAAATGTCCCGAGCGTCATCTGTGCGACGTCGAGATCGCGGATCCGCGGCGCCGCCTCGGAACAAACAATGCTGAAGTACTCGCCGAGCGCGAACTGCGAGCTGTCCGTTGCGAAACGCCCCTCGATCTGCTCGAAGCGTCCTTCACGCGCGGCGTGGATGTCCGCCGGAAGCTTCCGCTGCGATGCCGCCGTCCCCATCAGGGTCCGCACCGCCTCGGCGAACGGTCCTGCGGGGACGGTGCCGAGCTTCGCCATCTGCATCAGCCACGACCAGTCGTCGCGCAGCAGCGGGTACTTCTTGGCGCACGCCGCGTCCCGCTCGCACTTGTAGAAAATGAGATCGAGGACCCGCTGCGCGTTGACGGCGTGCGACAAGGGAGTGCGGTAGTCGAGCGGCGCGAAGCCGGCGAGGAGGACCCGGCGCACGCGCGACGGATAGCGCTTCATGTACACCTGCGCCAGCCGCGTGCCGTACGAGAGTCCCGCCAGGTCGATCTTCTCGTAGCCCAGCGCGCGCCGGACCGCCTCGACGTCGTCGGCCGCGCGCTCGCTCGAATACTGAGTGAGGTCGGCCGTCTTTTCGAGCGCCTCGCGGCATGCCTTCACCTCGTCGGCCGGATACATCTCGACGAGCGGCCCCCGCTTCTCGAGCTCCGGGCAATGCAGCGGATTCGACCGGCCGGTCCCCCGCTGATCGACCAGGACGACGTCGCGATGCTCCCGATACACGCTCCCCGGCCCGACGTAGAAGCCGGCCGCATTCGTCGCGGCGATCCCCGGTCCGCCTTCCAGATAAAACATCGCCGGCTCGCCCGCCTTCTTCTTGATCGCCGGGATGACGATCACGTTCAACCCGATCGTCCGCCCATCCGACTTGGCCGGATCCTCGGCGACCGTGACGGTCTCGCACTTCGCGTGCGCCTTCGCGAGGGGCGGCGGGCAGGGGTGGGGCGTCGCAATAGCGGCGGTTGCGAGCACGACGAGCAACGCGGCTACGGCTGCGGATCGTATTGTCATGGGCGGATTGAGTCTAACGCCGTGCTGCGTTTCCTGGAAAACGCGTTGCGAACACGCCGAGTACGCGCTGCGAACGCCCCAAGTACGCGCTGCGAACACCCGAGTACGCGCCGCGAATGCAACCGTGCGGTTGCGTGTTACTATGCGCAACCAGGAGGTTGCGCATGCAGGACAGCATCGTCAAAGAAGTGGTTATCAGGGCGCCGCGGGCGCGGGTGTGGCGGGCCATCGCGGACAAGACCGAGTTCGGGAACTGGTTCGGGGTGAAGTTCTCCGGCGGGACGTTCGTGCCGGGGGAGACGGTGAGCGGAAACATCACGTATCCCGGCTACGAACATCTCCTCATGGACATCGACGTCGTCGAGGTCGAGCCGGAGACGCGGCTGTCGTACCGCTGGCATCCGAACGCCACCGACCCGAATTGCGACTACTCGTCGGAGCCGAAGACGCTCGTGACGTTCACGCTCGAGGAGGCGGACGGCGGCACGAAGCTGCGGATCGTCGAGACCGGCTTCGACGCGATCCCGCTGCATCGCCGCGCCTCGGCGTTCAAGAGCAACGACGGCGGCTGGGCGGAGCAGACCAAGCGAATCGATCGTTATGTCACCGAGTCCCAGTAACGCGCTGGAAGACTCGGCGCCGATCTTCGCGGCGCTGGGCGACGCGACGCGTCTTCACGTCGTCGCGCGCCTGGCGCGCGGCGGTCCGATGTCGATCACACAGCTCACCGAGGGTTCCGACGTCACGCGCCAGGCCGTGACCAAGCATCTGAACGTGCTCGCCGACGCGGGACTCGTCGTCGATTTCAAGCGCGGACGCGAGCGCGTCTGGGAGCTGCGGAAGCAGCAGCTGGAAGAAGCGGGAAAGATCCTCGACGAGATCTCCCAGCGTTGGGATGACGCGATCGGAAGGCTGAAGGCGATGGTGGAGGGGGAGTGAGCGTCGGCGGTCAGCACGAGTCGCCGCACGAGCAGTGAGTTCTTACGTTCCCTTCCGCGTGAGATCCGCCGCTTCGTCGATCTGTTTGTCGATCGCTTCCTGACGCTGCGCGAGATCGGAAGGCGGCGCCGAGCCGTTGCGGATCGCGGTGTCGAGGTCCGACAACAGCGATCGCAAGTCGTGCATCGCGGAACGCGCTTTGTCGCAGGATGCGTCGCTGCACGAGCACTCGCTCTCGGCCGAGGCGATCTTGTTCTCGACGCTGTCGTGGAACGACGACCAGGCGGCGAGGTCGTACGGCGGGTTGACGAATTGATGCAGTCCGCTGCCCCACGTTTCGGATGCGCGCGCCGCGGCGGCGGGACATCCGCTCTGCGCCGTCGCGTGCGTCGTGCCGCCTCCCGATTGCTGCCGCTGCAGCCAGGGCAACCCGTACTTCCATGCGACGTAGAGAACGGCAATCAGGACGATGACTTTGACGATCCGTCCGACATCCATGCCACGATTGTACGCGGGGCGACGATTGCGCGATCGTGGCCTTCATCCCGACGATCCTCGGCTTCATCGAGGGCATCGTCTACCTCACCATGAGCGACGCCTCGTTCGACGCGAAGTACAACACGCCGTCATCCTGAGCCGGCGTAGCGCGGCGAAGGATCTCCAGATGCGCTTCAGGTGGCTCGTGCGGCGAAACTTGAGATCCTTCGCCGTCTACGCGGCTCAGGATGACGGGGGCGTATCCCGCTTCGGCCAGTTCGTCGCCGTTCCCCACACGGCGAGCGCGAAGAAGGGGAGGCCGAAGAGGAGGAACAGGAGCGGGAGCATGTACATCTGGCTGAACGTGCGGATGTAGGCGAGCTCGGGGTGGCCGGCCGGGTAGGCGACCGACACCTCGTCGCCGATATCGAACGGGAGCGAATTGGAGCCGCCGCCGCGGAAGCGGAACGGATACTTGCCGTTCGGGATCTCGACGATTGGCGCCGCGGCGGGATGGCTCGGCGTCGACATGTCCTCGAACCGGATGATCTTTCCTTTCGTGATGACGAGGTCGCGGCTGAACATCACGTTGAGGCCGTGGTTGCCGCCGTCACCAATGAACGGCACGCCGAACCACGCGATGGCGAAGAAGATCCCGGCGATCAGATAGAGACCGGCGAGACATCCGATCACGCCGCCCTTCATGCCGTCAGGTCGATTGTTCCCCGCCCGCTTGCCGTTGCCGGTCGACGATGTCGTCCCAGATGCGTTGGGCGCGGTCGGCGAAGGCACTGGCGATCCAGACGCGGGCTTGCCAGTCGTTGGGATGCGTCATCTGGATCTCGGGGTGATCGAGGAGCGCGAGTGCGGTGCCGGCTTCAACGATGTACGGCACGCCCGCCTTTTCGAGACGATCGGTCAGATCGCCGAGGGTGAACGCGTCGACCTGGTCGGTGAGCGGCGCGAGCGCTTCGTCGTAGGCGACCGGCGCGAGCTCGTTGACGAGCGCGACGTCGCAGTCGGAGCAGCGCGTGATGCCGTCGCGGTACTCGATCTCACATTCGGGGCAGATCATCAGTCGCCCGAGATGATGCTGCCGAGGATGTCGCCGCCGATGCCGGCGATCCCTTTGCTCTCGTCCTGGTGATGCGGGATCGCGGCCGCGATGCGGTTCGCGAGGCGCGAGAAGGGGAGGGTCTGCAGCACGACGTGCCCCGGTCCGGTGAGCGTCGCGAAGAAGAGACCCTCACCGCCGAAGAGCGCGTTCTTGAATCCGCCGACGAACTGGATGTCGTACGTGATCGTGTCCGCCATCGAGACGATGCAGCCGGTGTCGACGCGCAGGTGCTCGCCGGGTGCGAGGTTGAACTCGATCATGTTGCCGCCGGCGTGGAGGAAGACCAGCCCGTTTCCGGTGATCTTCTGCAGGATGAAGCCCTCGCCGCCGAACAAGCCCGCGCCGAACTTGCGGGTGAAGGCGATCGACAGGTCGACGTT
>DASYSN010000005.1:0-11723 GCA_036003305.1 Thermoanaerobaculia bacterium | reverse complement strand
TACCAGCCGTCGAAAGGGTGGTTCGCGATCAGCGAGTCCATTCTCCAGCCGGAGCAGGCGATCGATCCGAATCGCTATGCCTGGCTGACGCAAAACGGCCGCGCCTTCACGAGGATCGGCGCGGCCGTGCGGTTGTATTCCGTGAAGTAGGACGTGCCGATACTGTCATCCTGAGGTGGCGGAGCGGCGGAGCCGCGTAGCGCACCGAAGGATCCGGTGCTGAAACGAGTCAGGCGTCCCACCGAGCGGTAGCTGGACGCGCTTCTCGTTTCAGCACCGGATCCTTCGTCGTCCTCCGCTTCGCTGCGGCGACTCAGGATGACAGAACGGGATCACCGCTGCTCGATCGCAACGTAGTCGCGGCGCTCCGGGCCGGTGAAGATCTGGCGCGGGCGGGCGATCTTCTGATCGGAATCGTTGAGCATCTCGACCCACTGCGCGAGCCATCCCGAGGTACGCGCGATCGCGAACAGCACCGTGAACATCGGGGTCGGGAAGCGCATCGCTTCGTAGATCAGGCCGGAGTAGAAGTCGACGTTCGGGTAGAGCTTCCGTTTGACGAAGTAGTCGTCCTCGAGCGCGATCCGCTCCAGCTCCAGCGCGATGTCGAGCAGGGGGCTCTTGCCGGTCACTTCGAACACGTCGTACGCCACCTTCTTGATCAGACGGGCGCGCGGGTCGTAGTTCTTGTAGACGCGGTGGCCGAAGCCCATGAGCCGTCCGCCCTCGCCGCTCTTCACCTTCTGGATGAACGACGGCACGTTGTTGATCGAGCCGATCTCGTTGAGCATCTCGAGCACCGCTTCGTTGGCACCGCCGTGCAGCGGGCCATACAGAGCGGCGGATGCCGCGGCGACCGCCGAATAGGGGTCGACGTGCGAGCTGCCGACGGCGCGCATGGCGTTCGTCGAGCAGTTCTGCTCGTGGTCGGCGTGGAGGATGAACAACACGTCGAGGGCGTGCTCCAGCACGGGGTTCGGCGTGTACTTCACCTCCGTCGTCTTGTACATCATGTTCAGGAAGTTGCCGGTGTACGAGAGGTCGTTGTCGGGATACGCGTACGGCATCCCGACCGTGTGCCGGTATCCGAACGCGGCCATGGTGATCATCTTCGCGATCAGCCGCCGGATCTGTTTCTCACGGCACTCCACGTCGAAGATGTTCTTGGCCTCGGGATAAAACGTTCCGAGCGTCGCGACGCTGGCGATGAGCTTCCCCATCGGGTGGGCGTCGTAGCGGAAGGCGTCGAGAACGTCTTTCAGCTTTTCGTTGAGGATCGTGTGGTACGTGATGTCGTGCTCCCACGCGGACAGCTCGTCCTTCGCCGGGAGATGGCCGTAGAGCAGTAGGAACGCCGTCTCGAGGAACGTCGACTTCTCGGCGAGCTGCTCGATCGGATAGCCGCGATATTCGAGGATGCCTTTGTCGCCGTCGATGAACGTGATCGAGCTGCGGCAAGACGCCGTGTTCATGAACGCCGGGTCGTAGGTCATCAACCCGAAGTCGTCGTCGCTGACTTTGATTTTGCGCAGGTCGAGCGCCTTGATCGTGCCGTCGGCGATCGGAAGCTCGTACGACTTTCCGGTTCGATTGTCGGTAATGGTGAGTGTTTCGGCCACGTTTACTGATGCCTCCGTAAGCGTGGCCGAATCTATCACTTATTAGTTCAACTTCCGGCCGCCATCTTCGGCCCACTTCTCGAGCATCGCGGTCGTGACCGACTTCGGCCGTTCGATCGCGTAGCCGAGGGCGCGGTCCCATGTGATGTTCGCCATGCAGCCGAGCGCGCGGCCGACGCCGAACAGGACTGTGTAGAAGTCCCACTCCGTGACGCCGTAGTACCACTGGATGACGCCGGACTGCGCGTCGACGTTCGGCCACGGGTTCTTCGCCTTCCCCTGCTCCTGCAGCACGCCCGGCGCGACCTCGAAGATCATCGAGACGACCTTGAACAACGGGTCGTCCTTGAGGCCCGGGGTCTGGAGGCAGAACTCGCGCTGCGCCATGTAGCGCGGGTCGGTCTTGCGCAGGACGGCGTGGCCGTAGCCCGGCACGACGTGGCCGGCGTTCAGCGTGTCCCACAGCGCCTTGGTGACGAGCTCCTTCGTCGGCTCGACGTCGCGGCAGTACTTGTCCTGGAACTTCAGCGTCCAGTCGAGCACTTCCTGGTTCGCCAGACCGTGGAGCGGTCCCGCGAGGCCGTTGAGGCCGGCGGAGTAGGCGTAATACGGATCGGAGAGCGCGGAGTGCACGAGATGCGTCGTATGCGCCGAGACGTTCCCCGACTCGTGATCGGAGTGAAGGATGAAGTACATCCTGGCGACGTCCTCGTACTCCTTCTTCTGTCCGATCATGTGCGCGAAGTTGGCGCCCATGTCCATGTTCGGATCGATCGGGATCTGCTTGTCGCCGCGGTACTTCAGGTTGTAGATGAACGCCGCGATGATCGGGATGCGGGCGACGAGGTCCGACGCGTCCTCATAGAGGAACTCCCACGCGTTGTTCTTGTTGTAGCCCGCCTCGTGGTACGCCTTGGCGAACTTGGAGTCCTTCTGCATCGCGAGGATGCCGGTGGACAACATCACCATCGGATGGCTGTCGCGCGGGAGCGCGCGGATGGTGTTGAACACGTACTGCGGGACGTTCTGGCGGACCTTCCACTCGGCGATGACTCCGTCGACCTGCTCCTGCGTCGGGATGTCGCCGGTGAGAAGGAAGTACCAGAACGACTCGACGGTCGGATAGTCGGAGCCGGCTGCCTTCGGCAGCGCGGCGAAGGTTTCCGGGATCGTCATGCCGCGGAATCGGATTCCCTCTTGCGGATCGAGGTAGGAGATGTCGGTCACGAGGCAACGGATGTCGCGCGCGCCGCCGATCGCCTGATCGATCGTCACCTGGTCGATGACGACTTTGCCGAATTCCTTGGCGAGACGGGCCGTTCGCGGGCGCTGCGCCTCGATCTTCTGCTGGAGCGTCTGTTTGAGTGTTGTGGAGACCTTCACAGGCTCGAGAACGGTGGTGGCCATGTCCAATCCTCGCTTTCTTGCAGGGTCGATTGTGGGGGGCGAGGCGGACGAGTCACATGTGACTGTAGTCACGCAAATAGGCGCTGTGGAACACCGTGAGTTAGTCCAGATCGCCCGACTCGGCGAGGCTTCGCGTCAACGCGACGATCGCCGCCGTTTCCGCGCGCAACCGCCGCGCACCGAGGCGGCGAAATCGCGCGCCGGCCGTACGCGCGAGCTCCAGCTCGTGCTCGCTCCAGCCGCCCTCGGGGCCGATGAAGAGCGTCTGCGGTTCGGGCGATGCGTGGACGGACGGCGAAGGATCGGTATCGGCGTCGAGCACGACCTTCATGCCGGGACGGGCAATCGCTTCGAGATACGGAAGCGGGGACTCGAGCTGCGGCGTCCGCGCGCGTCCGCACTGCTTCACCGCTTCGAAGATGATGCGTTCCCAACGCTCCTGCTTCCCGCGATAGCGCTCGGGGCGGATCTCGACCCGCTCCGTGACGATCGGGAGGATCGACCGTACTCCGAGCTCGGTCGCCTTCTGCAGCACCAGCTCGAAGCGGTCGAGCGCGATGATCGACATCGCGAGCGTGATCGACAGCCGCGCCTCGCGTGCGTCGATGATCGTGAGCACGTTCACGACGAGCTGGTCCTGTTGCACCGCCGTGATCACCCCGTGCGCCGCGATTCCCTTGCCGTCGAACAGCTCGACCTCTTCTCCTTCGCGCACGCGCACGACGCGCGCGGCGTGGTGCAGCTCGTCGCCGCGAATCGCGATCCGGTCGCCCGGCGCGAACGGCTCAGGCGCGTAGATCCTGTGTCTCATATCCGCGAATCGTCGGGAGCAACAACAACGCCGGAATGCCGAGGAGAACCGTGAGCCAGAAGTACGCCGGATAGCCGGCGTGCTTCGCGATGTAGCCGCTCGCGCTTGCGATGATCGTTCCGGTGAAGCCGTACGCGGCGGAGAGGAGCGCGTACTCCGTCGCGGCGCGCTCGCGGTCGCAGATCGACATAAGGAATGCCAGGAACGCCGCCGTGCCGAGGCCGTAGCCGATGTTCTCCGTGATGGCGGCCGCGTAGATCGACCAGCGTCCGGCGTGGAACGTCGCGACAAGCGCGTAGCCGAGGTTGGAGAGGCATTGCATGAAGCCGAGCCAGAGCAGACTCCGCCAGATGCCGATGCGCGCCACGATCGCGCCGCCGGCAATCGCGCCGGCGATGCTGACGATGACGCCGATGATGCTCGTGATTGTTCCGATCTCCGCAGGGGAGTAGCCACGGTCGACCCAGTACGGCTTGATCATCGAGACGACCGCGAACTCGCCGAGGCGGTACGTGAACGCGATCGCGAGCAGCAGTCCGGCGCTGGGCCGCGTGAGCCAGTGTTTGAACGCCGCGATGAAGTCGGGTCTCTCGCCCGCCGTGCCGCCGCGATCATCGGGCAATGTGAACGAAAAGAGCAGGATGGAAACAGCCACGACCGCCGCGGTCGAATACGCCGTTCCCCATCCCGAGCGTTGCGCCACGGCGGCGAGGATGCCTGGGCAGGTCAGTGCGATGCGGTACGCGGTGACGCGGATCGAGTTCACCGGGCCGAGAAGATCGTGCGGTGTCGCGCGGATGGTGAAGGCGTCGACCGCGATGTCCTGCGTCGCCGAGGCGAGCGCCAGCAGCGCCACGCATCCGTAGAAGAGCGGACCGGGAAGCGTGCTCGCCATCCCGAAAAGCGCGATGGCGATTCCGATGAGCGCCGCGGAGATCCACCGGCGGTACGCCCCGAACGTGTCGACGAGCGGTGACCAGAGGAACTTGAGGGTCCACGCGAAGCCGACGATGTTGAGGAGCCCGATGTTCGTCAGGTCGACGTGCCGGAACCGCAAGTACATCGGCACGAACTCTTTGACGATCCCGAACGGCAGCCCCTCGGAAAAGTACAGCACGCCCGCGACGGCGGGAACGAACCAGCGGCGCTTCAAACGCGCGACATGCTATCGCGTCGTCACGACCGAGACGGGGAAGCGTCGCTCGCCGAACGGCGTGTCGTAGTAGGCGCTCCCCTCGAGCCGGTAGCGCGCGCGGTTGCCGGTGATCAGGTCGACGATCGAGGTCCAGACGTCGCGGATCTCGTGATAGCCGACGCGCGCCCGCACCGGCACCTCGCCGTAACCACGCGCCGGAATGGTGACCCGCTCGCGGCTGACTGCCGAGATCAGGTGGGTGTCGTTGGCGAAGAGGTCGAAGTCGAGGTGCTCCACCGGGAGCGAGATCCGGTTCGGATTGTCCACTCCGAGGTTGAAATTGAAGTCTATGGAGGACGCCGAGAGCGGGATCGCGATCGAGACATGCGGCCGGATATCGCGGATCGAATACGTCGGATTCTGGATGTCGAGGACCGAGGCACAGCCGGTCAGTACCAGAGCCAGCAGCAACGAACGTTTCATCGGCTCAGTCGTAAGTGCAAGGGAGATGCAGAGCGGAGATGGGAGAGCGGAGAGAGGAGAAAAGCCTTCTCCGCTCTCCCTTCTCCCCTCTCCGCTCTGGTATGGTGTGCCGGTTGCAAACAACCCTGAACCGGAGACACGTGGGAACTTCCGCGATCATCGCCGCCTATAACGAAGAAGGGACGCTCGCCGACGTCATCCGCGGGCTCCAGGCTTCGCCGCTGATCGACGAGATCATCGTCGTCAGCGATGGGTCGACCGACCGGACGGTGGAAATCGCCCGTTCGTTCGACGTCAAGACCATCGCGCTCAGGGAAAACCAGGGCAAGGGCTACGCGATGCGGGTCGGCGTCGACAACGCCGCGCACGAGGTCCTCTTCTTCGTCGACGGCGACATGTACAACGTCGGCAACGAGCACATCGAGGCGCTGGTGGCGCCGGTGCTCCGCGGCGAGTGCGACATGAACATCGGCGTCCGGAACCGCGGAACGGTCCTGAACTATCTCCACCTCGAGATGCAGTGCGGGCCGGTGCTCTCCGGAATCCGCGTCATGCGCCGCGAGGTCTTCGACGCCGTGCCGCCGCAGTACCAGGCGGCGTACAAGATCGAGGCGGCGCTCAACTGCTTCTGCTCGCGCGCCGGATTCCGCCAGCGCCACACCGTCATCCACAACCTCAACCACGTGCTGAAAGAGACGAAGCGCGGCCTCGCCGACGGGCTCGTGAGCCGCGGCCGGATGATGCGCGAGGTCTTCCTGGTGCTGCTCGACCTCCATGTCTTCGAGACGTGGCGCACGACGCCGTCGCCGGAAGAGCAGGTGGCCGTCGCCGAATACGACCTCTTCGAGTGAAATCAGAAACCAAAAACCAGAAACCAGAAAAGTGGCGCTGGATCCTTCTGGTTTCTGGCTTCTGGTTTCTGATTTCAGCCTGTGCGTCGTGCTCGCCCCAGTCGCGATTCCTCGAACGTCAGGTCACGATCGAGGGACGCGTCTACCGTTATCGCGTCTGGCTCCCGCCGCGTTACACGAAGCTCCGCCGCTGGCCGGTGATCCTCTTCCTGCACGGGAGCGGCGAGCGCGGCGACGACAACGTTCGCCAGCTCACGATCGGACTTCCGGCGCTCCTGGCGCGCGATCCCTCCCGCTACCGCGCGATCGTGGTCGTTCCGCAATGCGCCGTCGGGCATGAGTGGTACGGCGAGATGGAGACGCAGGCGCTCGCCGCGCTCGATGCGACGATCAGCGAGTTCCGCGGTGACCGGCGGCGTGTCTACCTCACCGGCATCTCGATGGGCGGTGCCGGCGTCTGGTTCTTCGCGCGCCATCGTTCGCGGTGGGCGGCCGTCGTTCCGGTCTGCGGCGAGGTCGTGCGCCAGTCCGACGATCCGTTCCCGATCGCGTTGCCGCCCGATCTCGCGAAGGTGGTCACTGCTCCCGACCCCTACGGCGCGCTCGCGGCCGCGATCGGTCCGACGCCGGTCTGGATCTTCCACGGCGCGGACGACACCGTCATTCCCGTGGATCAGGCGCGCCGCATGTACATCGCGCTACGCGCGCATCACGGCAACGCGCGCTACACCGAGTACGCGGGTGTCGGCCATGACGTCTGGGACCGCGCCTACGGCGAGCCGTCGCTCCCGAAGTGGCTCTTCGCGCAACAGCGCCCTTAGTGCTGATCGATGATCTGCTGCGTCATCTCGTGGAAGCCGCCGCTCTTGGCGTCGAAGTAGACCGTCGCGCGGAGCGTCACCGGCTCGCTCTCGCTCAGGCTCCCGCGGACGCCGATGGCGTATGCGTGCGCCCAGAACGTGGCCGTCTCCGAGGTTCCCGGCGCAACGATCGTGTTGAACAGGTACGGCCGGTTCGTGCCGACACCTGCGACGCCCGACTGCAGCCGGTACGCGCCGGCGCCGATCTGCGCGATCTCGACGCGCTTGATCGTCACCGGCTCGTTCGAGAGGTTCTGCACCTCGACGCCGAGTTGCACGTCGAACGGTCCGGGCGTCTGCGAAGGCGCGAGGCCGGTGAGCTGCACGATCTCCATGTGCACCCGCTCGGGCGCCGCCGGCTTGCTCGAACCGCAGGAAACGAAAAGAAGAGCGACGCCGAGGAAAAAGATCGCGCGTTTCATGTGCACATGATATGGCTTCCCCATTGCTTGGGCGGAACGAGGTGAACTCGCCATCTGATGTCGAACGGGTTGCTGCAACACTGGAGCCCGATGCTCCGATGCTGCTGCACCAGAACTGGCATCACCTCCTCTTTCTGCACTGGGAGATCCCGCCCACGGAACTGCAGGCGCTCCTGCCGCCCGGCCTCGACCTCGACACGTTCGAAGGCAAGGCATACGCCGGGCTGGTTCCGTTCACGATCACCGGCGTGCGGCCGGTCCTGACGCCGCCGCTGCCGTGGATCTCTTCCTTTCACGAGGTGAACGTCCGGACATACGTGCACCGCAACGGCCGCGATCCCGGCGTCTGGTTCTTCAGCCTCGACGCGTCGAGCAGCATCGCGGTCGCCGCGGCGCGGGCCGCGTACAAGCTGCCGTATTTCAACGCGGAGATCGCGTTCACGGCGTCGAACGATCCGATGCCGCGCGTCGAGTTCCATTCGCGGCGCGAGGACACGCGCGGCCAGATGCCGGCGAACTGCCGCGCTGCGTATCAACCCGCCGAAGGAGCGATCACGCACGCCGCGCCAGGCACCCTCGATCACTTCCTCGTCGAGCGCTACATCCTCTACGCCGTCGACGCCGGGCACACGCTCTACCGCGCGCGGGTACACCACCAGCCGTACCCGATCCAGCGCGTCGACCTCCTCGACCTCGACGAGACCCTCGTCTGGGCTGCCGGGATCAAGCGTCCCGAGTCCGCGCCGATCCGCCACTACGCGCGGGAAGTGAACGTGAAGGTCTATCCGCTCGAAAAGTGTTGACTTAAGGCCTTTGCGTTAACATCGCGCTCTCGTTGCACGAGGACTGCTTGTCCGAGGAAACGTCTCCCATGGAAGGTGAAGGCGCGCCGCTCGAAGCTTGGGCGCGCGAGACGGAAGACCGTCTGCGGCGGCAGAACCGTGTCCTGGTCGACCTCGCGCGCGATCACGCCCTGCACGCCGGCAACCTCGACCTCGCGCTCCGCGCCATCACCGAAGCGGTGGCGGAAACCCTCGATGTCGAGCGCGCGAGCGTCTGGTTCTTCGACGAGGCGCGGACCGTTCTTCGCTGCGCCGACCTCTACATCCGGTCGTCGCACGAGCACTCGTCGGGCATCGAGCTGACCGCCGAGCGCTATCCGGCGTACTTCCGCGCGCTCGAAGTGGAAAGGACGCTCACGGCGCATGACGCGCGTCACGATCCGCGCACCGCCTGTTTCAACGACGACTACCTCATCCCCCTCGGCATCACCTCGATGGCCGACGCGCCGGTGCGCCGCCTCGGCCAGCTCAGCGGCGTCGTCTGCTGCGAGCACGTCGGGGCGCCGCGTTACTGGACGGTCGACGAGGAAAGCTTCGTCGGCTCGATCGCCGACCTCGTCGTCACCGCCATCGATGCGGCCGAGCGTCGCGACGTGCAGCACTCGCTTCGGCACCGCGTCGAATTCGAGAAGCTGGTCGCGACGATCTCGACCCAGTTCATCCACGTCACCCCGGAGCAGCTCGAAGAGGAGCTGACCGCGGCTCTCGCCGCCGTCGGCGCGTTCGTCGGCGCCGACCGCGCGCACATCGTGCAGATCGATCCGGACGGTTCACACGGCACGATGACGCACGAATGGACCGCGCCGGGCGTTCCGCACCGCGCCGCCGCCATGAAGGCGCTTCCGGTGACGGAGTTCCCCTACACGCAGCGCGTCCTCAACAGCGGCTCGATCATCTGTCTTCGCTCGCTGGCAGACCTGCCGCCGGACGCAGAGGCCGAGCGCCAGCTCCATCTTGCGTTCGGCACGAAGTCGGTCGTTGCGATGCCGATGATCATCGGCCGCACCATGATCGGCTTCGTCGGCGTGAACAGCGTCACGCGCGAGATCGACTGGAGCGACGAGACGATCGCGCTGCTGCGCATCGTCGGTGAGATCTGCGGAAACGCGATCGCCCGCACGCGCACCGAGCGTGCCTTGCGCGCGAGCGAGGAGCAGTACCGGCTCCTGTTCGAGCGCAACCTCGCCGGGTCGTATCGCAACGCCGCTGACGGACGCATGCTCGACTGCAACGACGCGATGGCGCAGATGCTCGGCTACGCGTCGCGCGAGGAGTTCCTGCGGCAGAACGCGCGCGATCTCTACGTCGAGGCCTCGGAGCGCGACCGTTTCATCGAACAGGTACGGATGCAGCGATCGGTCCCCGGCATCGAGGTGCGGCTCCGGCGCCGCGACGGCAAACCGGTGTGGCTGCTCGAGAGCGTGACCATGCGCGATACGCCGGAAGGCGAGATCCTCGAGGGAACGGTCGTCGACATTACCGACCGAAAGCTTGCCGAGAACGCATTGCGCGAGAGCGAGGCGCGTTACCGCACGCTCATCGAGCGGATGCGTGAGGGAGTGGCACAGAAGGATACCGACGGCACGCTGCAATTCGTCAACGCGCGTTTCTGCGAGATGACCGGCTACTCGCGCGAGGAACTGATCGGCCGCGGCGCCGACTTCCTGCTCGCCAATGCGCACGACCTCGACTTCGTCCGCGGCAAGCTCGATCTCCGCAGGCGCGGGCTCTCCGATCAGTACGAGGTGCGGTTGCGGCGCCGCGACGGCACGATCATGTGGGCCGAAGTCGGCGGCGCGCCGATCTTCGACGCGGAAGGAGAGGTGGTCGGCTCGATCGGCGTCTATAACGACGTCACGATCCGCCGCGAGGCGGAGCAGGCGCTGCGCGACAGCGAGGCGCGCTACCGCGTCATGGCGGACAACTCGACCGACCTGATCGCGCGCAGCGACTCCACGGGCCACATTCTGTACGCCTCTCCCGCGATCGAGACGATTCTCGGCTACGCGCCGGCGGAGGTGATCGGCAAGAGCATCCTCGCGTTCATCAACCCGGAGGATCACGAGGTCGTCCGCGTCGCGACCGAGTCGCTCGCCTGGACCGGGCCGATGACCTTCAGCTATCGCGCGTGCCGGCGCGGCGGCACCGAGGTGTGGCTCGAGACGACCACCCGCGCGGTGCTCGACCCCGAGACGCGCGGCGTCATCGAGATCGTCTCTGTCAGCCGCGACGTCACCGAGCGCCATTTCGCCGAGGCGCAGATCGAGTATCAGGCGTACCACGACACGATGACGGGTCTTCCGAATCGCGCGCTCTTCCGCGATCGTCTGACGGTCGCGCTCGCACACGCGCGCCGCACCCACACGCCGGTCGCGGTGATGTTCCTCGACCTTGATTCGTTCAAGCTCGTCAACGACACGCTCGGCCACTCGCTCGGTGACGAGCTGTTGAAGGTGATCGCCACGCGCCTGAAGTCGGTGCTCCGCGAGGAGGACACGATCGCGCGGATGGGCGGCGACGAGTTCACCGTACTCGTCGCGAACATCTCCTCGCCCGACGACGCGCCCGTCATCGCGCAGAAGGTCCTCGACGCGGTCGCGCAGCCGGCGCGGGTGGAAGGGCACGAACTGTACGTGACGACCAGCATCGGCATCGCCCTCTATCCGAACGACGGCGACAGCGCGGAGTCGCTGCTCAAGAACGCCGACAACGCCATGTACCGCGCCAAGGAGTTGGGCCGGAATCTTTACCAGCTCTGCACGCCGGAGATGAACCGCCGCGCGAACGAGCGGCTGTCGCTGGAGAACGCGCTGCGGCGCGCCATCGACCGCGGCGAGTTCCGGCTCCAGTACCAGCCGCAGATCCGGATCGAAGACGGCGCAATCGTCGGGATGGAGGCGCTGCTGCGCTGGAACCGCGGCGATCAGGTGATCGGGCCGGCGAAGTTCATTCCGGTGGCCGAGGAGACGCGGCTCATCGTCGAAATCGGGGAGTGGGCGCTCCGCGAGGCCTGCCGGCAGGCGCGCCTGTGGCAGCAGGGCCGCTTCCCGGACCTGCGGATGTCGGTGAACCTCTCGCCGCGGCAGTTCCAGCACGCCGACCTGCGAAAGATGATCGCGCTCGCGCTCGAGGAGTCGGGACTCGAGGCGCGCTTCCTCGAGGTCGAGATCACGGAGGGGACGGCGATGCAGAACATCGAGCGCGCCGTCGCCACCATGCGCAGCCTGCGCGACATGGGCGTCCGCATCGCGCTCGACGACTTCGGCACCGGCCATTCCTCGCTCAACTACCTC
>DASYSN010000004.1:0-1514 GCA_036003305.1 Thermoanaerobaculia bacterium | reverse complement strand
CGCGAAAAAGGACGCCGACGTCTTTCTCACCTACCTGCAGCGGTTCGGCTACTTCCCGCTCTACGCGCTCCGTTTTTCCGATGACGGGACGCTCGACGACGGCGCCAGCTCGCCGGAGCTCGCGCGAATCGCGAAGCTGATCGCGGCCAACCCGCAGCTGCAGATACGGTTTGTCGCGCACGAGCTGACGCATCCGTCCGCGCAGGAGAACCTCGGGGTCGCGCAGAAGAAGATCGCCACGCTCCGCGACGCCCTGTCGCGGCGCGGCGTGGCGGCGAAGGCCGGCTTCGTCGCCGCCGGTCAGGAGCACCCGCACCGGGCCGGGACCAGCCCCTTGATCCGTGCGATGTACAGCAGCGTCGATCTGGAACTTCGGAGATAATCGCGCCGCCATGACGGAGCGGACGGACGGCAAATTCGTTTACTACTTCGGCGACGGCCACGCCGAGGGCAACGCCAAAATGAAAGAGATCCTCGGCGGCAAGGGCGCGGGCCTCGCCGAGATGACCAACATCGGCGTTCCCGTCCCCCCCGGATTCACAATCTCGACCGAAATTTGTACATATTTTAATGAACACGATAAATCGTATCCGCCGGAGCTGAAGAACGCCGTCGCGGAGAACCTCGCGCGCGTCGAGAGGTCCGTCGGACGCACGTTCGGCGACGCCAAACAGCCGCTCCTCGTCTCCGTCCGCAGCGGCGCCCGTGCGTCGATGCCCGGCATGATGGACACGATCCTCAACCTCGGCATCAACGACACCACCGTCGAAGGGGTGTCGAAGCTCGCCGACGAGCGCTTCGCGTTCGACTCCTACCGCCGCTTCATCCAGATGTACTCCGACGTCGTCCTCGGCATCGACCGCGAACATTTCGAGCACGAGCTCTTCGCGATGCGCGACGCCGTCGGCGCCGACAGCGACGCGAAGATCCCCGCGAAGAACCTGCGCGAGCTCGTCGACAAATACAAGGCGATCGTCCGCGAGAAGCTCGGCCGCGACTTCCCGCAGGACGTCCACGAACAGCTCTGGGGCGCCATCGGCGCCGTGTTCGATTCGTGGAACAACCAGCGCGCCATCACCTATCGCAAACTGAACCAGATCCCCGACGACTGGGGCACCGCCGTCAACGTGCAGTCGATGGTCTTCGGCAACATGGGCGATGACTGCGCCACCGGCGTGGCGTTCACGCGCAATCCGGCGAACGGCGAGAAGCGCTTCTTCGGCGAGTACCTGCCGAACGCGCAGGGCGAAGACGTCGTCGCCGGCATCCGCACGCCGCTCCCAATCTCGAAGGCGCAAACCATCGGCGACGAGAAATCGCTCGAAGAGACGATGCCGGGCGTCTACGAGCAACTCGTCGACGTCTACAAGAAGCTCGAGTCGCACTACCGCGACATGCAGGACATCGAGTTCACGATCCAGTCCGGCAAGCTCTATCTCCTGCAGACGCGCACCGGAAAACGCACCGGCTTCGCCGCCGTGAAGATCGCGTGCGACATGGTCGACGAATCGATC
>DASYSN010000003.1:0-2331 GCA_036003305.1 Thermoanaerobaculia bacterium | reverse complement strand
GGAGGCTCATCATGAGACGTATCGGATGCATCGTTCTATTGCTCGGCGCCGTTGGGCTGCAGGCGCAGGGACGGGGGATGTTCTCGAAAGAATTGGCGGCGCAGAACAAGGCAGGGCGGGCGGCGGTGAGGCACAATCAGGCGAGGCAGGCGGAGTGCCGCGGCCCGCTGAACCTGGTGACCGACGTCGGCTTCGAGGGGCTGAAGACCACGTCGGCCAACTTCGGCGCGCCGGCAGGCGGCGGCGAGGGCGGGCGCTTCGACAAAACGCCGATCCTCTCGACGCGCGTCGAGTTGCGCGAGGGGTGTCTCAACGCGCACTTCAGCGCGCTGGTCGGCAGCAAGCAGACGTACGGCGTCTCGGCGATCACGATGTTCCAGGTGACGCTCACACCGGCCAGCGGCGGTCCGCAGCACATGTACGGCCACTACGAGACGCCGTACGGCATCCCCAGCCCGGCTGTGGCTCTCGAGGCCGAGCGCGACGTCGACGAGTTTGCGGCGAACTTCTTCCAGCGGATCGGGACCGACAAGGCCAACGGCGACGTGCCTCCGGGCGTCTATCGCGTGGATGTCTGGTGGGCCGGCGGTCCGGTCGGTGGCGGCGGTGCCATCGGCGCAGCCTTCGTGCTGAAGCTCTATCAAGGCAAGTAAGAATGCGACACAGCGCGCGATCGTCCCACCGATCGCGCGCTCGCTACTGCGCCTTGGCCAGCAGTTTGTCCAGTTTCCCGAGTTGGTCGTTCATCGTCTCGACCATCCACGACGCGGGGGCGGTCCGGGCCAGCTCCTCGCGCAGGGTCGCAGCCTCGTCTTTCCGGCCGCTGCCCTCGAGCGCCTCGGCCAGCGACGCCTGCACCCAGAACGTCTCGTCAGCGTCGACCTTCCCCTCGTCATCCTTGATGCCGGCGGCGAGCAGATTCCGGGTGATCTCGGCGACGCGGCGGCGGACGCGCCTGGCCTGCACGACGTCCGCCGTGGCCTCCTGCGGGTCGGCGGCGTTTGCAGCGCGAACGTTGAGGACGAACGCGAGGTTGATCCCGTTGTAGTAATCGTTCTTGACGTAGAAACCCTTCTCGTACGCCCATATCGACTCGTCGAGAGCGGCTGTGTCGCCGGTCAGTTCGTACAAGCGCTTGTGCACGGCGCCCCACAGTCCGAGGGTCTCGGGATCAGTGGCCGCATGTGGATCCAGCTTCTGGAGAATGTCTTTCGCAGCGTTCAGCGCAGTGACGGGATCAGGCTTCTTGCCCTTATACGTTGCGAGCGCGAGTTGCTGCTGGAAGTACGAATCGTGCGGGCGCTTTTCGATCAGTTTTTTCAAGGACCGGATGGCGGAGCTCCACTCCGAATCCTTCTTCGCTTCGCGGAACATCTCCATCAGTTCAGCGATGCTCTCGTCGGCGGCAACGGCAAGGGAGCGCGGCGTGGCTTCGGCCGCGGAAGCTTCGAGGATCGGCGCGACGCCGGCGTTCCACGCCCGCAGTTTCGGCAGGAAGCGGTAGACC
The DNA here is from genome assembly GCA_036003305.1 of Thermoanaerobaculia bacterium. GTDB lineage: Bacteria > Acidobacteriota > Thermoanaerobaculia > Gp7-AA8 > Gp7-AA8 > DASXHZ01. The sequence goes on along the minus strand of DASYSN010000003.1, from coordinate 824 downwards.
GGGCTGTCGACATCCGGCTGGTCGAGCAACTTCCGTATCGCGGCCTTGAGCTCCTCCCGCACCTTCTCCGCATGTTCGGCGTCGATGCCCTTGCCGAGGTGCTCATAGGGACGGATGACGATATGGGAGAGATCGAACGGAAACTTGAACTGCGACTCGGCCATGATGATCGTCATGTGCGGACGGAGCGCGTGCCGCACCCCGAGCTCGTAGATCGCATTCGGATTGGCGGTGGAGAGGTCGGCGATCACGACGTCAGCTTCGAGGAGCAGCTCGTACATCGGCACGTCGATCAGGCCGGAGTGCTTGATGTCATCGGCGCGAATGCACTCCAGCCCCGCCTCCTCCACCGCTTTCTTGATGATGATGCGGTACGTCTTGTCGAGATCGAGCGTGCGGCCGGTGGCGAGGTCCGTTTTCTCGCCGAATCCCATGACGACGAAGCATTTCTTTTTATCGGCCATGATGAGCTCCCCAATATAGACGCCTTTCGGTAGATTGTGACGGAAGAGCCAGGTTGCCGCATCTCCGGCTCAGCCCTATAGTGTCGGTATCCCTGACAACGCAGTCACCACACTCCAGGGGCGGAGGTGTCGGATGTCGGCTACGACTGGTCCTGCCATATCGCGCGCGGCGGCGGCTCTCGCGAGCGCCAGAAAACTCATCGACCATTCACCGGAAGACGCTCGCCGGGTCATCTCGGCGGTCGGCGACGTCGACCGCGGCGACTCCGACTACATCCCGCTACGCCAGCTCTATGCGCGGTCGTTGTACAAAGACGAAGATCTCGTCGCGCCGCAGAAGTACGAACAGGCGGTGAAGGT
>DASYSN010000002.1:0-4674 GCA_036003305.1 Thermoanaerobaculia bacterium | reverse complement strand
TGACCGCGCCGGATTCGGATGGAGTGATCCGACGCCGTCGCGGAGCGTTGCGGGTTACGTCGACGATCTTCATGAGTTGCTGCGGCGAAGCGGCGAGAAGCCGCCGTTCCTCCTGGTCGGCCATTCGATGGGTGGTCCTTTTGTCGAGCGGTATTACTGGAAATATCCAACCGAGGTCGCCGGGCTGATTCTCGTCGACCCGTCGAACGCCGAAGCGGGCTTCACCTCCACTCCGGAATACCACGAGGCCGCGGCCGCCCATCGCGCGAAGCGGATCAAGGAGATGGAGGAGTGGCGGGCGAAGAACAACTGGCCGAAGCAGACGTTCCCGTCGCAGCTTCCGGCTGACCTCCGTGCGCGCCTCGTCGAAGCGAGCGCGTCACGCAACTGGTGGGAAGCGCGATTCGCCGAAGGAGCGCTCCCGGATCTCGACATTGTGATGGCGCCGGAAAAGCGGAGGATCAACGTGCCGCTCACGATCATCGCCGCGAAAGGGCGAAATCCGCCCGGCTGGTCTGACGAAGTGATGCAGCGCTACCGAAAACACTGGCGCGAAGAGCAGGACGACATTGCGTCGCGGTCACCGCACACGAAATTCATCGAGGTCGACACCGGCCATGACATTCCGATGGAAGCACCGGATCTCATCGTCGAACAGATTCGCCGGATGGCTCGACAAGTGTGGTGATCCGGGTTGCTCGTCGGGTGCGCCGTCGCCTCAGGGGCGACCACCACATCCACACGCCGGTGAGGGCCAGGAACGTCAGCACGGCAGACGTGACGAGCGCAGCGACTTTCCCCGCCACGCCATAGACGTTTCCGGTGTGCAGCGCCAGCGCGATGACGCGCTTGCGGTACCACAACGGAGTGGATGCGAGGTCGTCGATGCGCAGGACGGCTCCCGTGTAGCGATCGAGGTAAACCGTCGCCTGATCGAACGGGCCGGGGCCGCGCATTTCGATACGGACGGCTGAAGTGCGCCGCCGCGGCCCCGTCAGCCGCGTCACCGCCGCGCCCGGAACGGCGTTCTGCGCAGCGGTCATGAACGTCGCCCGCGGAATCGGAGCGCCGGCGCGCGGAGTGGAACGCGGCGGGTCCGGGATTCTCCACTCCTGGACGCCGAGGAGGACTCCCAGCGGCCGCTGAAAACCGAGAAACGCGCCGGTGCCTGCCAAGAGCAGCAGCAGGAGCGACGCGTAGAAGCCGAGGACGTTGTGGAGGTCGTACAGCGTGCGGAAGAGCGACTTGCTCGTGTGGATCGCGAACCGAGGCCGTCGCCACCATAGTAATAGCCCGGTCGGAACGATCAGCGACACCGCGGCGGTCGCGACGTTCACGATCCACTCACCGGCCGCCCCCGCGAAAAGACGAACGTGGATCTGCTCGATCGACGCCGAGTCGACAAAGAGAAGCAACCCGCCGGTGATGGCGGCGATGAGAAGAAACAGCGAGACGGTCAGACCGATCCAGCGACGCAGTACGAGCGGCCAGCGCACGCGCTACTGCGCCGTCCGATGCGCGACCATTTCCTGTTTCTTGCCGCCGTCCAGCTCCCGTGTCAGCTTCAGGTTCTTGCCTTCGAGCCTGCCGTGCCAGGTGCCGGCGCCTTCGAATTGCACCTCGTTGCCGTGAACCGTCCCGCCGGTGATCGGAAACTCGAGATCGTGGGAGGGGAACTCGACGGTGCCACCGACCTTCTTCCCGTCGTACGTGAAGTGCAGGACGACTGAAAACGTCTTTGCCTCACCGTGCACGTCGGCTTGCCAAGACCCGGTCAGCCAGTCGTTGGCGGCGAAGGCCGATGCAGCGAGAAACATCGCAACCGCGGCGAATCGAAGAACACGCTTCATGCCGCGGAGGATACGGCGGCGGCACGTCCGGTTCTTCATCCGTTTGCAAACGGGATGTAAGGAACGTAAAGGAAGATCGCGTCGGGACGCGCTGCAACTCCGTCATCCTGAGCCGGCGTAGCGCGGCGAAGGATCTCCAGATGCGCTGCAGGTGGCTCCTGCCTCGAAACCTGAGATCCTTCGCCGCGCTACGCCGGCTCAGGATGACGGAGTTCTTCCCTAGATTACGGCCGCTTTCACGCAGTGAATCGGCGGGAGCGAGTCGAAGAGGCGGGTCCATTCTTCGCCGCCTTCGCTGCCCATCCAGAGCTGGCCGGTGGTCGTGCCGAGGTAGAGGGCGGGCGACTTCATGGTGTCGATGTCCATCGCGTCGCGCTGCACCGTGAAGAAGCTCTCCTTCTTGGGCAAACCGCGATTGAGCCGTTTCCACGATTCGCCGCCGTTCTCGCTCCGCCACACGGCGGGCGCTCCGCCGGGGCAAGTGCGGGTCGCCGGCTCGAGCGGCATGACGTAGACCGTGTCGGCATCGTGCGGATGAACCACGATCGGAAAGCCGAAGTCGGTCGGAAGTCCCTTGGCGATCGAATACCAACTGTGTCCGTAGTCGTCGCTTCGGAGGACGCCGATGTGGGGCCGCTTGCCGCCGGGTCCCTCCCACTCGTCCCACCCTCCGTGGTTCTGCATATACAGGCGGCCCGGCGCGGCATCGTGACGGGCGATCTTGTGCACGCACTGGCCGAACTCCGGGTACGGATCGGGAACGAACCCGGCACCGACTCCCTGGTTCGAGGCGACGAACGTCTCGCCGCCGTCTTCGCTCAGGTAATGCCCTCCGGTGGAGATCCCGACATGCAGGCGTTCGCCGTCCCGGATGATCGTGTGCAGACACATCCCGCCGGCTCCGGGCTGCCACTTGCGGGAGTGCTCGTGATTGCTGATGCCTTCCACCATCTCCCACGAGTTGCCGTCGTCGTTGCTTCGGAAAAGCGCCGCCGGCTCGACTCCGGCGAGGAGCTCCTTCTTGCCCGCCCCGGCTTCGAGCGCCCAGATATTCGCGAGCGCGCGGCCGTCGTCCTTCGGGAACGCGGGAGCGGACGCCGTTTCCTTGAACGTCTTGCCGAGATCGTTCGAGACCAGCACCTTCATCCCGAAGAAGGCGTTGCAACTGGACGCATAGATGCGCGGTTTCCTGCGCGTGTCGATCAGCGCGGAGTAAACCGCGACGCCTTCCCCGAACGGCCCGCGCAGCTCGAACTTGCGGCGCCTCTTTGACGCCTCCGCGATGAAGAGGCCCTTCCGCGTTCCGATGGCCAGAACGATGCGCTCGAACATGTCACCCCCCTGAGACCGCCGGCAGAATGATCAACTCGTCACCCTCGGCGAGTGCGGTATCCAGTCCGTCGAGGTCCCGAATGCTGTCTGTGTTCACGAAGAGATTCACGTGCTTGCGGACGGCCCCGGTCTCGTTGCAGACGCTGCGATACAGCACCGGATACTTCGCCTCGACCTGCTCCAGCGCGGCGCGGACTTTTGCCGCCGTCACCGTGAGCCTTGCCGCTCCGCCGGAGTACTCCCGGAGGAGCCCCGGAACGAAGACCGTGATGGTCCCTGTGAGCATCGTGTGACGGTAATTCGTGCGCGGCGATCGAGTCAATCCGAGAGGGAGATAATCGCGCCGAATTTCCGGAAGAAGGAGCACACGATGATTTCCTCCAAGCCCTTGCCATTCTTTGCCGTCGCCGCCCTGACGATTTTGTCGGCCGTCCCGGTCGCGTCCGCCCAGCAGCCGGCGCAGTTCCGCCCTCTTTACCCGAGCCAGAAAGCGAGCGTGATGCAGACCATCGGGACCACCGACGTCACGATCACCTATCACCGTCCGGCGGTGAAGGGCCGCACCATCTTCGCCGACGCCCCCGCCTCGATGGAGGCGCGCGCCAAGGGCGAAGCGACTCTCGACAACCAGAACGAACGCAAGCCCGGTGAGCCGATCGTCCCGTACAACCACGTCTGGCGCGCGGGTGCCAATGAAGCGACCACCTTCGAGGTCACCGACGACGTTCTGGTCAATGGTCAGCCGCTCAAGGCCGGGAAATACGGCCTCGAAGCGATCCCGGGCAAAGACGACTGGACGATCATCTTCAACAGCGATTCGGGGGAATGGGGCGCGTTTTCATACGATCCGAAGAAGGACGTTCTGCGCGTGAAGGCCAAACCCCACGCCGTCGCCGACAACCAGGAGGCGCTGATCTACACCTTCGACCCGGTGACCGCGAATACCGCCACCGCGAACTTGCGCTGGGAGAAGGTCAGCGTCCCCTTCACGGTCGAAGTGAAAGACGTGAAGGCCGTGTGGCGCGCCAAGACGGATGCGCTGATCGCCGCGAATCCGACGAACGAAGTTTTCCCGCTGCAGGCCGCAAACGTATTCGCCGCCGACAAGAACTGGGACGATGCGCTGAGGTACGTCGACCAGTCGATCAAGGTCAAACCGACGTTCCGCAACCTCTCGGCCCGAGCAACCATCCTGAAGAACTCCGGCAAGACGCAAGACGCCCTCGCCGCCGCCGACCAGGCCATCGCCCAGGGGAAGACCGAGGGCGCCGATACGGCCGCCTTCGAAAAGCGCGTCGCCGGCTGGAAGAGCGGGACGTAGAGCACAGGCTCCCAGCCGCGGAGCGGCGATATCCCGTTAGCTGTGGTGTACCAGGAGGTTGTTCCTCGGTAGGAGTTGTCCATCCGGGCGACTTTCGTCAATCTGAAAGCTCTTCAAACGAACAGGTTGACAGGAAGGACCCGGATGAACGTGCACAAGAATGCGCGAAGC
>DASYSN010000001.1:0-7739 GCA_036003305.1 Thermoanaerobaculia bacterium | reverse complement strand
CGATAACAGATGAATACGCGTGTCGAATCCGCGACTGCAAGATTCGAAGCGCTCTGCTTCCCGGCCTTAAGGGAGCGTGGGCGCACGCCAGCTCCCCTACTCCGCCGCCGCCACGATGTACTGCTCCAGCTTCCCGTCCGGCATCCAGAAGGTGGTGATGTTGAACGTCTGCTTGGCGAACTTGACGGTGTAGCGGCGGAGGACCATGCCGCCGCGGAGCGACTGGCTCGCTTGCGTGAAGTCCTGAGGGGTGCCGAGGGGGCCAAGGGACGTCGCGAAGTCCTTTAAAGCCTGGTCGGAGAAGTAGGCGTTCGCGTTCGAGGTGAAGAGCGACCGGTCGATCTGGCCTTTCTGGAGGCCGGCGAAGATCTTCTTCGATTCGTCCAGAGCGGCCTGCGTTCCGGGATCGGTCGTGGAGAAGAGGAGCTTCGCGATCCGGCCGGTGATCTGGCCGGAGGCGCCGGTGGCGTCGAGGTTCGTCAGCACGACGATCGCGGCGCGGTCGTCGGGATAAACAGTGTTCTGGGCGGTGAAGCCGGAGACCTCGCCGCCGTGCGAGAGCTGGCGGCGATTGTCGGCGAGCGAGACGCCGACGCCGAGGGCGTAGTGAGTGCCGACGCCGCTGCTCAGCTCCACCTCGTGCTCCAGCTCGCGATACGACTCCGGCTTGAGAATCGACTGGTCGATGATCGAGATGTCCCACTTCGCGAGATCGGACGCCGTCATCGCCAGCTCGCCGGCGGCGTACATCCACCCCTTCCCTTCCTTCGGCGCGACGCGGAGCGGGCCGGCGGCGTAGCGGAGGTAACGCATCGCGTCGGTCGCCGGCAGCGCGGCGACGTCGGTGTTGAAGACGCTCGTCATCTGCAAAGGCCCGAAGACGCGCTGCTGCAGGAAGTCGACGAGCGGCATCCCGGAGACGCGCTCGAAGATCATCCCGGCGATCACGTAGTTCGTGTTGCTGTACTGCCACTTCGATCCCGGCTCGAAGTCGAGCGGTTTCTTCGCCCAGCCGTTGACGACTTCGTCCGGCGTCGCGGGGTTCATCATGTTCGGCATGACGTAGTCCTGCGGCCAGAAGTCCTGGTAGCCGGACGTCATCGAAAGGATCTCGCGGATCGTGACGTCCTTCGCGCGCGTCGCCTCGGGGATCCAGCGGACGACCTTGTCGTCGAGCGACAGCTTCCCTTCCTCCTGCATCATGAGAAGCGCCGACGCCGTGAACTGTTTGCTGATCGAGCCGATGCTGTAGCGCATCTGCGTCGTCGCCGGCACCGCCGGGTCGAGCCGGGCGTTGCCGTACGCGTGGACGTACGCAATCTTCCCGTCCTTCACGACCGCGATCGAGGCGCTCGGCGCGCCCGTTTTCGCGAGGATCTCGTTCGCCGCCTTGTCGATGCTCGCGCGCATCTCGGGCGGGAGGGCGTCCTGGGCGAGCAGGCTTGTCGCGGCGAAGACGAGCAGGGCGAGGCGGAGCAGGGTGCGCATGGGCGGATTCTAGTCCTCGGTCCTCGGTCCTCGGACCTCGGAAAGGAACGCCTCGACCTGGGCCTCGGTGGTGTCGAACGCCGTGACCAGCCGGTATGCGTCGTCGCCGAAGATTGGCCAGTTGCCGAAGCGGAAGCCTTGCTCGCGCAGGGCGGCGGCTCGAGCGGGTGGGAAGCGTGCGAAGACGACGTTCGCTTCGACGGGATGGATCGTCTTCAGTCCGCGGGAGAGGCGCTGCGCCATCGCGTTTGCGTGGCGTGCGTTGCGGAGCCAGAGGTCGTCGGTCAGGTAGGCGTCGAGCTGCGCGGAGATGAAGCGCATCTTCGAGATGCGCTGGCCGGCGCGGTGATGCCGCAGCGCCAGCTCTTCCGCGAGCGATTTCCGGAAGACGACGATCGCCTCGGCGGCCAGCGCGCCGTTCTTCGTGGCGCCGAAGGTCAGCAGGTCGACGCCGGCGCGCCAGGTGAGATCGGCGGGCGTGGCGCCGGTGGCGGCGACGGCGTTCGCGAAACGGGCGCCGTCGAGGTGGATGCGGAGATCGCGGGATGCGCCGGCAGGATTGCCGGCGCCACACAGGAGCTGCATTTCGGCAGCTGAGTAGACGGTTCCGGCCTCGGTGGCGTTGGTGATGCTGATGCATGCGGGGACGGCGGTGCGCTTGCTCTCGGCGACGGTGCGGATCGCGCGCACGAGATCGTCGGGGTGGAGCTTGCCATCCGCGCCGGCGATCGGGATCAGCTTGGCGCCGCCGCTGAAGAACTCCGGCGCGCCGCATTCATCGCGCTGGATGTGCGCGTCCTCGTGACAGAAGACCGCGCCCCACGGCGGCGTCAGGGCCGCGATCGCCAGCGAGTTTCCCGCGGTGCCGCTGATGACCGGGAAGATCTCGACGTCGGTCTCGAAGATGTCCGAGCAGCGGCGCCGCACGGCCGCGGTGTAGTCGTCCCCGCCGTACGACGTCTGCGTGCCGGCGCTGGCACGCGCGATGGCGTCGAGGATCTCCGGAGAGCAGCCGTGAGTGTTGTCGGAGCGGAAGTCGGCGACCATGCGCGCGCATAATAAAGCGATGATTGCAGCACTGCTGATGCTCGCTTCGCTGGCGAAATACGAGGTCTACGCGATCCGGTACGCGACGATTCCGGGCTTCAAGGTCTCGGGGTTGATCGAAGGGGCCGACCCGGCGCGGCGGATCGACATCGCGATGATGGTGTGGCTCATTCGCGGCAACGGACGCAACGTGCTCGTTGACTCCGGCTTCTACCGGCCGTCGATCTTCAAGAGCTGGAAGGTCGATTCGTTCGTGCGGCCGGATGAGGCGGTGGCGCGTGCCGGCGTGAAGCCGGAAGAGGTCACGGACGTCATCCTGACGCATGCGCACTGGGACCACGCGGGCGGCGCGGACCTGTTCCCGAAGGCGCAGATCTGGATCCAGAAGGACGAGTATCAGTACTACACCGTCGACGCGTGGAAGCCGGACGGCAAGCACGGCGGGATCAATCGCGAGGACATGGACTTCCTGGAGCGGGCGAACAAGGAGGGGCGGCTGCACCTCGTGGACGGCGACCGCGAGATTCTTCCCGGCATCCGCGTCTACACCGGCGGACGACACACGTATCAGTCGCAATATGTCAGCGTCGACGCGAAACCGGGAACGATCGTGCTGGCGTCCGACAACATGTACCTCTACGAGAACCTCGAGAAGCATCTCCCGATCGCGCAGACGTTCGACGCGAAGTCGAATCTCGCGGCGCAAGACCGGATGAAGACGATCGCCAGCAAGCCGGAGCTGATCGTCCCCGGCCACGATCCGCTGGTCATGACGCGCTTCCCGAAAGTCGCCGAGAACGTGGTGAGGATCGAGTAGCCATGCCGTGCGACCACGCTGGCCCGCAAGACGTCATCGCCATGGCGGAGGAACTGCTCCGCTCGCAAGGCGCCGAAGCGGCCACGGGCATGAAGTTCCGCTGGGCCGAGAATCACGACGGCTTCTTCGCCTCGGCGATCACCGAGGTCGAGCGGCGGGGCGAGCAGTGGGTCGTGACGCGGCTGGACCGCAGCAAGGAGCGGTTACCGGAGGAGGAACTCGGTCTGAGGCGGCTCGCCTAAATGGTCCGGCGATTGCGATATGTCCGGTACGTGGTCAACGGTCTTTTAAGGGTCCTTGGAGGATAAAGTGAATAAAACCAAGCAGTTCGCCTTGTGTGTCGGAGCGGCGACGATGCTGATCGGAACGTCCGCTTTCGCGGAATCGCGTCACTCGCGTGAGACAGAGCGCAGCGGCGATCGCGGCGGGCGCACGAACGTCGAGCGGCGCAGCACCGAGCAGCGTAGTACCGCGCCGACGTATCAGCGGAACGAGACGCGGAGCTGGAACAACAACAACCGCAGCTACGATCGCAACAACAACTACAATCGCAACGAAACCCGGAGCTACGACCGCAGCAACGACCGGAACCGTACGTACGACCGGAATCGGAGCTTCGAAGGCAACCGCAGCTACGACCGGAACCGCGGCTACGAGAATCACGGGTACGACCGGAACCGCGGCTACGAGAACCGGAGCTTCGAGCGGAACCGCGGCAACGCGTTCTACCACGACGGCCGTATCTCCCGCATCGAGCATTGGAACGGCGGCTATCGCGTCTGGTTCGGCGGCTTCGGTTATCCGTTCTTCGTTCCGGAAGCGCGCTTCCGTCTGTTCAACTGGCGCGTCGGCCTGTCGGTCCACCTCGGCGGCTACTGGAATCCGCTCGGCTACTACGACTACTACGACGGCGTCGATCCGTACTACACCAACGGTTACTACGCGCCCAACGTCGCCACTTCCGGCTACGTACGCGGCGTCGTCGAGAGCGTCGACTACCGGCGCGGCTCGATGGTCATCCGCGACGACGCATCCGGCAGCTTCGTGACGATCCTGATGCGCGGCGACGATCCGCGCTTCGACTCGCTCCGCAACGGCGACTACGTCAGCGTTTCGGGCGACTGGGTCCGCGGCTACTTCCAGGCGTACCGCGTCGATAACGTCGACGACGGGTACTACCGCCGGTAATTCCGCCCTTCCTTTTCGTGTGGCGCGGGCTTTCCAGCCCGCGCCCGCGCGCGGACAGGAAAGTCCGCGCCACACCAGAGTTACGGCGGCGGACTCGTCGTGGTCGTCGACGTCGTATCCGTATTCGTCGGCGGCGGAGCGGCGGCCGTGTTGGTCGTGTCGGTCTTCGTCCCGGTGGTGTCGGTGCGGAACACGCCGCCGGTGAGCGTCGAATCGGGCGGCGGCCCGGTATCGGTCGTCGTCACCGATCCCTCGGTACTCGTCGGTTGCGCCGTATCGAGGGCGATCGGATTTCCGAACTGGTCAGTCGTCATCATCGGCGTGGAGGGTTGCGGCGAGTGGATCGGGCACGGGATGGTCGGTTCCGTCCCGGACTTGAACGCCGCCGTGACGACGAGGTTCGCCGGGCAGTTCGCCGTCGCGACGCCGCCGCTCGTCTCGTCGATCTGCACCATCGTCACGCCGGGAGGCGCGACGAAGTCGGCGTTCGGCTGCGCGTTCGCGACCTGCAGCATGTAGCGCCCCCAGATCGGCGCGGCTCCTTCGCCGCCCGCGAGCCCGGTGGGCGTGTTGTCGTCGAAGCCGACCCACACCAGCGCGAGCGTCTGCGGCGTGAAGCCGATGAACCACGCGTCGCGTTTGTCGTTCGTCGTTCCGGTCTTCCCCGCCGCGATCTTCTTGAAGCCCATGCGGCGGACGACGTAGGCCGTCCCGCGGTCGATCGGCCCCTTCATCGTGTTCACGAGCATGAACGTGTCGCGCGCCGGAAAGACCTGCACCGGCTTGATGTCGTCGCCGGCGGAGATGACCTTGCCGCGGTCGTTTGTCACGTAGCGGATCGTTCGGAGCGGGAGGCGCGAGCCGACGCGGGCGATCGTGGAGTACGCGTCCGCCATCTCGATCGGCGGGATGCCGGCGGCGCCGAGGAGCAGCGCCGGATTGTTCTCCACGTCGGTGTTGATGCCGAGCGTGTGCATCGTCTTGATGATGGCGTCGAGACCGCTGGCGAGTCCGATGCGCACCGAGGCGGAGTTGAGCGACTGCTCGAGCGCCTCCTGCACCGTCACCGTGCCGTGATAGTTGTCGTCGTAATTGCGCGGCGACCAGTCGGCGGCGAACTTCCGCTTGAGCACGAAGCGGGTGTCGCTGACGAGCGTCGCCGGCGTGATGTTCTGCTGCGAGAGGCTCGGCTCGAAGGCCGTCAGGTAGACGAACGGCTTCACGAGCGAGCCGATGAGTCGCTTGGAGTTGAGCGCCCGGTTGAACTGATTCACGTCGTAGTTGCGGCCGCCGACGAGCGCGCGGATCTCGCCGGTCGGGACGTCGACGTGAATGAGCACGCCCTGCAGTATCTTCTGCGGATCGTCGCGGCGGAGACGGCGGTTGCCCTTCTCGAGTCCCGCGAGGCCGGCGGCGAGCGTACGGGCCGCGGCGTCCTGCGCCGCGAAATCGATCGCGGTATAGATCTGCAGCCCGCGTCCCTTGACGTCCTTGATGCCGTAGTCGCGCGCCATCTCCTGCAGCACGCAGTCGACGTAGAACGGGATCGAGCCGAGGCCGCTGCGGTCGCGATACGGACGCTGCGGCAGCGGGGTGTTCATCGCCTTGTCGTACGCGGCGCGATCGATCTTCTTGTTGTTGAGCATCAGGCCGAGGACGGTGTTGCGGCGCTCGATCGCCTTGTCGGGGTTGTTGAACGGCGAGTAGTTGTTCGGGCTGCGGATCATCCCGGCGAGCATCGCCGACTCCGCGGGGTTCAGATCGGTCACCGGCTTGCCGAAGTAGAAGTGCGCCGCCTCGCCGACGCCCATGATCGAGATGGAGCGATTGCGCCCGAGGTAGATGTCGTTGAGGTACGCCTCGAGGATCTCGCGCTTCGAGTACTTGGCGTCGAGGATGACCGCCATGAAGATCTCAGGGATCTTCCGTTTGAACGTCCGCTCGTTCGCGGTGTCGGTGAAGTAGTAGTTCTTCACGAGCTGCTGCGTCAGCGTCGACGCGCCTTGCGCCACGCCGCCCGCCCGCACGTTGCGGAAGAGCGCGCGGAACATGCCGATCGGGTCGACGCCTGGGTGGTGCCAGAAGCGCACGTCCTCGGTGACGACGACGGCGTCCTGCAGCGACTGCGGCACCTGGTCGAGCGTCACGGGACGGCGGTTCTCGAGCTGGTCGGAGAGGATCGACGTCAGCAGCTCCGGCTCGAGCGCTACGTTGGGAGCGTTGGTCTTGTCGCGAAGCGAGACGACCGTGGCGATGCCGTTGTCGCCGAACGTGATCCGCACCGGTTGCGCGGGATAGCTGCCGGTCGGCGGATGGACGAACGCGCGGAGGTAGACGTCGATCTGATTGCCGCCGCGCGCGAAGTCGCCCGGCTGCGCCACGCCGCTCTTCGCCTCGCGGTACCCGAGGCGATCGAGCTTCGTCAGGAGGTCGTCGGGAGACATCGCGACGCCGGGTCGGAGCGGAATGGCGTCGGCGAAGATGCGCGTCGGCAGCGAGAGGCGCCGGAGCTCGAACTTTCCGACCGACTGTTTGTAGGCGTAGATGCCGAGGCCGAGGATCGCGAGCACGAAGATCGCGAAGAGAATTCCGATCGTGCGGAAGACGGTGCGGCGGGTCGGGAGGCGTGGGGTGAAGTCGGGCATCAAATCGCCAGGATCGCCAAATTCCGGCCGCCGCTTCCATCTCGGCGATATGAATGGAAGATCGAGCCGTCGCAGCGGGTGCAGAGCTGCGAGTCGTGGATGCGTTCGATGCCGCGCTTGAGTAGGACGTCGGTCGTGAACGCGGGGAGGTCGACGTGCGGCTGCGGATACGAGCGGTCGACGAAGCGCGGATCAAAGCGCTCCGCGACCTCCTCGCCGACTTCGAAGCAGCAGACGCGGATCGATGGTCCGAGCCACGCCTCCGCGTCGACCCATCTGTGCCGGTCGAGCGTCTTGCCTACGATGTTCTGGGCTGCGCCTCGCCAGCCTGAGTGAATGTTCGTTGCGATGTTGTTCCCCCGATCGACCACCGCGACCGGGAGACAATCTGCAACCTTGATACCGAGCGCGACGCCGCGCCGGTCCGTCCAGAGCACGTCACAAGAATCGCATTCCTGCCAGAGCTTTTCGGTCGATGCCGTGCCGACGCCGACGCCGTGGACCTGCACGCAAGTGTTCAGCGAGGCGTCGATCCCGAATCGCTCGCGAATGAA